>DASRBN010000033.1 GCA_035653615.1 Ktedonobacteraceae bacterium
CGGGAGCGACGGCCTTTTGTCGCATCCGCGGTTATTTGTCGACGTTGCGCAAGCAGGGCGTGGATCTGCTTTCTGCTTTGGAGGCCACGTTGCGCGGTCATCCTGTCCTTCCTTCATTTCAGACTACCTGAGTAGTTACAACGAATATTAAAAGAAAAGATAACCTTAGTGACGACATACCGTTGTCATCAGTAGGTGTTAAACTATTACTATCGAAGAAAAGGAGATTACTATGAACCATAAACAACAGATAGGAAGCGGCAGGAGCCAGGCCCTTTCGCGTTTGGGGATTGAAACTGGGGATTGAAACTGTTAATTCTCGATCAAAGCCACGGCATAGCAGGCAATTCCCTCCTGCCGTCCAGCAAACCCCAGTCCATCGGTTGTGGTCGCCTTCACGCTCACCTGCTCTACCTGAAGATGTAAGTGTTCGGCCAGGTGCGCGCGCATTGCCTGTAGATAGGGGACGAGCCTGGGGCGTTCGGCCACAATGGTCGCATCGATGTTGCTGATTTTCCATCCATGTTGTCGTAGCAGGTCGCGGGTATGGTCAAGAAAGAGGGAACTGGGTGCATTTTTCCAGCGCTCATCGTGTGAAGGAAAGTGGCGGCCAATATCGCCGAGCGCCGCCGCGCCTAGCAGCGCATCCACCACAGCATGGATGAGCGCATCCGCGTCAGAGTGTCCGGAGAGGCCACGTTCGTAAGGAATAGTCACGCCACCCAGCACAAGGGGACGGCCAGGCGCGAAGGCGTGAACATCGTAGCCGCAGCCAATTCTCATCGCCATTATTGCGCCTCTCCATCCATTGCGTCTCGTTGTCGCAGGAGCGCCTCCGCGATAACCAGGTCTTCTAGCGTCGTAATCTTGATATTCGTGTAGGCGCCGGGAAAAATAGCTACCGGCTGTCCCAGGCGTTCTAATAGCGCTGCATCATCGGTGACATCCGCTTCGGCCTCTGGTGCGTGATGGGCGGCATATATAAGCGGGAAAGAGAAAACCTGCGGCGTCTGCACAGCCCATAGTTGCGAGCGATCAAAAGTCGTATGCACCATGCCCTGCCGCACCTGCTTAATCGTATCCTTGACAGGCACACCGGCAATCGCTGCTCCATGTTCCTGCGCGGCTCTCAGTCCCGTCTCCAATATAGCGGGCGAGACCAGCGGCCGGGCGCCATCATGAATCATCACCCAGTTGCATTGAGGCGTCGCCTCTACCAACATCTCAAGTCCTGCGCGTACCGAATCCTGCCTGCGCATTCCACCCACCACAAGGCCATCAATTTTACGCCAGCCTTCTTGCTGGCAGAGCGCCTCAGCACCGGCAATACGCTCTTTGGAAAGCACAAGCACGATAGCATCTATGACATCCGAAGCTTCAAACACATCGATCGTGCGTGCCAGCGTAATGCGCCCGGCCAGAGGCATCCAGAGCTTATCGCGGCCCTCCATGCGGCGGCTCGAACCGGCGGCGACAATAACGGCTGCAACCCTGTCCTGTATCGTCATAGTTTGATTAGTATTGCTTTGATTTTGCGGAAGGTTGCGACGACAGATTATTGCCACCGCCGGTCTGTTTTGGGTGCGCGAAAATCATGCGACCGGCAACCGTTTGCAGCACACGCGTCACGGTAACCTCGATGGTCATATTCATATACTGCCGCCCGCCCTCAACCACAATCATCGTACCATCGTCAAGGTAGCCAACGCCCTGCCCCAACTCCTTCCCATCCTGCATGATTTTGATATAAATGTCCTCGCCTGGAAGCAGCACCGGCTTGACAGCATTTGCCAGTTCATTGATGTTGAGCACCTTCACACCCTGTAGCTCGGCTACCCGGTTGAGGTTAAAGTCGTTGGTAATAATCGGACAATGCCAGTCCTGGGCGAGTTTTACCAGCTTACTATCGACCTCGCTGATACCCTCCACGTCGGCATCTGTAATTTCGATAGGCACAGTCGTATCTTTTTGCAGGCGGTTGAGCATCTCCAGCCCGCGCCTGCCACGATTGCGCCGCATAGCATCAGCTGAATCGGCAATGCGTTGTAATTCATTCAACACAAAGCGGGGTACCACCAGGACGCCGGAAACGAATCCCGTCTGGCTGATATCGGCAATACGCCCATCAATAATCGCACTGGTATCCAGCAGAATCCGCGTGACCGGCTGGAACTCCGGAGTTGTACTCGGTTTCTCCTGGTCCTTGCGGCGATTGTTCTCTTTATCATGCTCCTCATCCCCCCGGTCGCGCTCCCTCGAACGCCGGGGAAATAAACCGGATTGGAAGAGGTGGGCCATCTCGTTCTTGCGTTGTACGGCCAGCGCCACGCCCAGGAAGCTAAAGACCACCGCTCCCACAAAAGGCAGCACATGCCCCAGGTTAGCAGGCAGATTGGCGAGTGGAATGGCAAGCAGCACTGATATGATGAGCCCGACAATCAAGCCGATCACCGCCGCGATCAGGTCGCTGGCCGATGATTCGCGCATCCAGCGATAAGGGACAACCGTGATATAAGGGGTTATGATGAATGCGACAACGGCGCTGCCGGCGGCAATGCCGACCATCCACCACAGGTGCGGTTGTGGAAACTCCGTCCGGTCCAGGAAGTAGAGTCCGACGACGACGATAATAGCGACGAGAAACCCGATGATGCGGGCAATAGTTTTTGCAGACATCCCTTCATCCTCCGATTCGGTGCCGTTTTGTTGAGATATGCACCGGCAAGGGGCGGCATGGGGCAGGAAATCGCGGCGAAGGCAGTGATGATGAAGATGATGAAGGATAATAGCATGATAATGATACCTTTACTGCCGTCCTGAACCATAAAACGCGCCCGTTTTGATCTAAAAAGACGTTATAAAAACACCCTGACAAAAAATGAGTATACACTGTACAGACGCAAGAATCAACACCCGTGTTTCGCCCGTTTCGCCCCCCTACGCGTCCTTACTCAGTATTACCTTCTAGTGTAACGCAACTTCTATCGCAACTGCAAGTGAACTAGAAGCGAAAATTTCAAAATCCGCCGGGAGTCCAGCATCTTGTAATTCGCTGGCCACATTTGCTCCCCCTCCCGCCTTGGGGATGATGCAGCGTTTGAAACCGAGTTTGGCAGCTTCACGTATGCGCAGGCCGAGGCGATTGACCGCCCGTAACTCGCCCGAAAGTCCAACTTCACCAATAAGCGCCAGGTCGGGTGGAATGTGTTTTTCGCGGTAGCTCGAAGCAATCGCAGCTGCGATTCCCAGATCGATAGCCGGTTCCTCCAGGTTGAACCCGCCCACCACATTGGCGTAGACATCGTGACTACCGACCGCCAATCCCACTCTTTTGGTCAGCACGGCGAGCAGCATGAGCAGGCGGCTATACTCGATGCCGTTGGTAGTGCAGCGAGCATTGCCAAAATTGCTGGGGGTGACGAGCGCCTGCACCTCTACCAGCAAGGGGCGTGTTCCCTCCATGCTGACAACGACCGCGGAGCCGGTAGCTCCAACAGCGCGGTCGGTCAAGAAAATGGCCGATGGATTGGAAACCTCTGCCAACCCATCCCCATGCATCTCGAAGACGCCTACCTCATGGGTTGCGCCAAAGCGATTTTTGACGCCGCGCAGCAACCGGTACGTGTGATAGCGTTCGCCTTCGAGATAGAGGACGGCATCTGCTATGTGTTCCAATGCTTTTGGGCCTGCCACAGTTCCCTCTTTGGTGACGTGGCCGATGATAAAGATGGGGGTTGCGGTATTCTTTGCCAGTTGCATCAATTGTAGCGTGCATTCTCGTACCTGGCTGATGCTGCCGGGCGCCGAGGTGAGGTGGCCGGAGAGGACAGTTTGAATGGAATCGACCACCACGAGCGAAGGTTTGAGGCGTATGACCGCGTCGGCAATCGTTTCAAGTTCAATAGATGCCAGCAGGTAGAGCCGCTCACCACTGATATCCAGCCGCTCGGCTCGCATCTTGACCTGTTCAATCGACTCTTCTCCTGAAACATACAGAACAGGGCCGGTAGTCGCGGCAATGCTGCCCGCGACTTGCAGCAGCAGGGTGGATTTGCCGATGCCAGGCTCCCCCCCAATCAGAATCAGTGAGCCCGCGACCAGCCCTCCGCCCAGCACGCGGTCCATTTCAGGGTATCCAACCGAGATACGTTCCTGGGCTAGTGGCTTGATATCGGGCAAAATAAGCGGAATCTGGGTGCCCTGGGCGATAGAGGAACCGCCCAATGCTGCTGGCCGTCGCTGCTGGACGGCGCTTTGCGGCGCCTCGGTTGTTTCTTCCAGGGTGTTCCATGCGCCGCAGTCGGGACATTTGCCCACCCATTTGCTCTGTTCGCCGCCGCACTGCTGGCAGACATATTTTACGCGTAGTTTTGCCATGACAATATATTCTTCTGTTAAGACAGAAAAACGGAAGCCCGCCGGGCTTCCGTTTCCCTATCTTGAATGGTATTATCCTTGCGCTGACTCGCTGCCCCCGTCGCTGCTGCCAGCAGAGAGAGCGGCTTCGGGCGAGGCAGATGCAGGTGCGGGCAACTGCTCGATGCGATTGCGCACTTGCAGTACGAGGTCATCATCAATAACAACCCCTTCCACCAGGTCTCCCGGATGGAATTTGCCCTGCAAGAGGCCTTCTGCCAGCGGGTCTTCGACCATCCTCTGAATGGTGCGGCGTAATGGACGCGCCCCATACTGCGGGTCAAAACCTTTTTCGATCAAGAAATCCTTGGTCGCCTGCGGGATCACCAGCTCCAGCTGTTGCTCGGTCAGTTGCATGCGCACCCGGTTGAGCAGCAGGTCAACGATGGAGTACATCTCCTCGATGCGCAGCGAATGGAAGACGATGACTTCATCGATACGGTTCAGGAACTCAGGTTTGAAGGTATTCTTCAATTCGCCAAGAACCTTCGACTTCATCGCCTCGTACTCGCTCTGGTTGACCTTCGCCTTATCCTTGGACTGCTTGAACCCGATGGACGCTTCCTTGTTCAACAGGGCAGCGCCAACGTTCGAAGTCATAATCACAATGGTATTGCGGAAGTCTACCGTGCGACCCTTGGCGTCGGTCAGCTTGCCATCCTCCAGAATCTGGAGCAGCATGTTGAACACGTCAGGATGCGCCTTCTCAATCTCATCTAGCAGGATCACGCTGTATGACTTGCGACGCACGGCCTCGGTGAGCTGACCACCCTCTTCATAACCGACATATCCAGGAGGGGCACCGACAAGACGTGCCGCGGCATGACGCTCCATGAATTCCGACATGTCAATTTTAATGAGGGCCTCTTCACTGCCGAACATAAATTCGGCCAGGGCCTTTGCAAGCTCAGTCTTACCGACACCCGTTGGTCCCATGAAGATGAATGATCCAATGGGGCGTTTGGGGTCCTTCAGACCGGCACGCGCGCGCCGTACCGCGCGAGAAATTTTCTCAATCGCCTCGTTCTGCGCAATGACGCGGGCATGCAGTGCCTCCTCCATCTGGAGCAACCGCTGCGACTCCTCCTGGGCGATGCGCATAACGGGGATACCGGTCCACATCGAAACGATCTGGGCGATTTCCTCTTCGCCGACGGACGGCTTTTCACTGCCGCGTTCGCGATGCCAGCCCGATTCGAGCTTGGCGATGCGGTCGCGCAGTTTCACCTCGCGGTCGCGCAGTTCCGCGGCCAGTTCATACTCTTGTTGCTGGATGGCCTGCTCTTTTTCGCGCAGCACCGACTCCAGGCCCTTCATCGCCTCTTTGAGGTTAAGGGGAGCCAGGGAGTTCTGCATGCGCACGCGGCTGGCCGCTTCGTCGATCAGGTCAATGGCCTTATCAGGCATGAAGCGGTCGGTAATGTAACGGCTGGCCATTTCAGTGGCCGCCTTAAGCGCCTCATCTGTAATAATCAGGCGATGGTGCGTCTCGTAACGCTCGCGAATGCCCTTGAGGATTTCAAGCGTCTCCTCGATTGAGGGTTCGCGGACGATGACTTCCTGGAAGCGGCGTTGCAAAGCGGCATCACGCTCAATGTATTTGCGATACTCGTCAAGCGTGGTTGCACCGATGCATTGCAGTTCGCCACGCGCCAGGGCAGGCTTCAGAATGTTGGCGGCGTCAACTGCACCCTCTGCGGCGCCGGCGCCCACCAGGGTATGTACTTCATCAATGAAGATAATACAGTCACGACTATTGCGAATCTCTTCGATGATCTTTTTCAGGCGCTCTTCGAATTCACCACGATACTTGGTTCCTGCTACAAGCGAACCGACATCCAGTGTCAGCAGACGTTTCCCGGCCAGTGTTTCGGGGACCTCGCCGGCAACGAGACGTTGTGCCAGGCCTTCGACAATAGCCGTTTTACCAACACCAGGCTCACCAATAAGTGCGGGGTTGTTCTTATTACGCCGTGAAAGTATTTGAATGACTCGCTCGATCTCTTGATGACGCCCGATGACAGGATCAAGCGTTCCTGCGCGAGCCGCGGCCGTAAGATCGATGCCCATCTGATCAATCGTGGGGGTTTTGGAGTGCTTGGCGTCACGCTCGTGTTGCGCGCCTGACTGGCTAAGCACCTGGATCGTCTGCGTGCGAACCTTCTCCAGATTTACGCCGAGGCTTTCCAGCACACCTGCGGCGATGCCTTCACCCTCGCGAACCAGACCGAGCAGAAGATGCTCTGTCCCAATATAGTGATGATTCAGGCGGCGAGCTTCATCGACGGCCAGCTCGATCACCTTTTTGGCGCGTGGAGTCAGGCCGATCTCGCCAAGCACGATGCGATCTCCGCGGCCAATGATAAATTCAACGGCGCTGCGAACCTTGTTCAATTCAACGCCCAGATTACTCAATACTTTAGCAGCAACGCCTTCGCCCTCGCGCACAAGCCCGAGCAGAAGGTGTTCTGTCCCGATGTAGTTGTGTTGGAAGCGCTGGGCTTCCTCTTGAGCCAGGCTCAGGACTTTCCTGGCCCGCTCCGTAAACTTATCAAACCTATCTCGATCGTTCACCTGTTTGTCACCCCCCTTTCAGTGGCAGAGGGTGGAACCGAGCCCTCTGTGATGCTCAGGTAAAGCGTATGATTCATGATACAACACCGATCACTTAGCGTCAAGGATAGCAAATCCTATATCCCTTCTTTATATTCCAACACGCTTTTATTCACGTTGAAGGTTCAACTTTCTTACCGTCAAACAATCGACCTCCTCACCGCAATACATTAGTGTATGAGCAGTGGGAGGTCGTGCGATCAACTGTTCAGGTGCAAAAACATGACGAACGAGTAGTGACTACTCTTCCGTGTCCTCCGTTTCCTCCTTGGAACGCTGCCGGGCAGCTGCGCGAAATGCTTCAGCCATAGCAGTTGTTTCGCCTTCGTCTTCCATTGGCAGGTTGCCGAGTAGCCGGTTCTCGTTGGTGCGTTCCTGCCGTTCGCGTCGCTCACCCCTGCTTTCGCGGCGTGAGGATGGACTCGTTTCTTTTTCTTTCTCCGCCGTTGGAGGGGTACCTTCTGGACGTACCGGTAAATCTTCTAATGTCATCCCTGCCAGGTCGCTCGCAGCATTGGGAGCGGGAGCCTCAGCCTCTCCAGCCGGTGCCTCGGCAGTTGTCTCTTTGGTATCCAGTTCATCAGCCTGCCGCAGGCTCAGACCAAGACGGCGCCGGTCCGCGTCAATGCGCAGGATACGCAGTTGGAGTTGCTGTCCCTCGTGCAGATTGGCCTTGGGGTCCATACCGGGGGTCAACTCTGACAGGTGAATCAGGCCCTCGATGCCATCCTCGATACGGGCAAATGCGCCAAACGGAGCGATCTTGGTAATGGTGCCCGTTACCACCTGGCCCACCTTGTAGCGCTGTTCCACCGTCGTCCAGGGATCGACCTCGGCGCGTTTGATCGACAGGGCAATCTTTTTCTTGTCCTTATCGACGCTGAGCACCTGGACTTCCACCTCCTGGCCAACTTTGAGTACTTCACTGGGATGATTCACGCGGCTCCAGGCCAGCTGGCTGATATGCACCAGGCCATCGGCCCCTCCCAGGTCGATAAAGGCGCCGAAATTCGCCAGGTTACTCACTATGCCGCGCCTTATGTCACCCGGCTTCAACTCGTCTAACAGCTCCTCGC
The DNA here is from genome assembly GCA_035653615.1 of Ktedonobacteraceae bacterium. Lineage (NCBI taxonomy): Bacteria > Bacillati > Chloroflexota > Ktedonobacteria > Ktedonobacterales > Ktedonobacteraceae > Ktedonobacteraceae bacterium. The sequence goes on from DASRBN010000033.1 coordinate 8,106, forward strand.
GACGTCTCTGCCGCCATTCCTGGACAGCCAGCCGCTCTGAAAGAATCAGGCGGTTGCGCGCCCGGTTGATCTCAATGATTTTGAGCTGCAGTTCCTTATCTTTCATGCTCGCCAGCTTGGCCGCCGTCTCCTGATTATCGCCGCCCGAAGCGACCTCTTCGCGCTTCAGGTTAAGAATCTGCGAGATCGGCACGAATCCCCGGATGCCCGACACATCGACAATCAGGCCACCCTTGTTGTAATCGATGACGCGGGCTTTGAGCAATTCGGCGTTCTTGTACTGTTCCTCGGCAATGCGCCATTGGCGTTCGGCGTTGGCTCGCTTCAGTGAGAGCAGGGCATGTCCATCCGGCGTCTCCGGCTGGATCACATACACCAGCACCTTATCATTGAGGTGCAATTCGTTGAACGAGCCATAGCCACTGGCCGGCAGCTCTTTTGTCGAGAGGACGCCTTCCGATTTGAGGCCGATATCGACCAAAATCTCGTCCTGATCAATACGCACGATCACGCCCTCTACGACATCGCCGCGTTTGATGTTGATGGGCGTCGTCGATTCTGCCAGCAACGCTGCCATATCGGTGATTTCGCCCATATCTTCGGAATTCATGTTGTTGTTTTGCTCTGCTGGGTCGTTTCCTTCGTCGTACATCGTCTGCACCCGTCCGCTTTTAAAATTTGCCGCTGGCATTGTCGAAAGGTCGCCGTGCTTTCGTACTTGCATGGGTAAAATACCCCCTTCGATCCACGGTATTTCCCATCCGTTGAGGCATCCGCCCATCCCACTGGACGTGTACTGTAGTTTCGCAATCCTCTTTCGGGTCTCTTACCCGCCGAAGGTGACGAAAGGGTCTGCACACCGGAATCCTGGGGATGCGTCATTGGATTTGGGTTTATCGGAGGGGCTGCTCAGGCTGAGATTAATCTATACATTCAGTCTCGTATGCATCATTGCCATCGAGACCGATCCAGGTAACTTTTGACATTTGCCTACAAAACGGTCATACGATACATCGCTCGCAGACAGGTAAGCCGTGTTATGGTCATAATTAGAACCCAAGCACAGAATACCCCCACTCGATGCTCTAATTATACCAAAAGCCCCCTCTAATTGCAAGACGCTACACAACCTATTTAGCAGTTTGCTCCGATGTTTTTTTATCAGCCACATTGTACCACAGGTAAGCAAGAAGTATCAATTGTTTTTGTTCGTCTCTATATGAGATTGAGGGAGCGTGACTTGTGCTACAATAGAACCATGAATTTACGCGACAGCTCTCAGGTCATCCCGGCCCTGCGTCAACGATTGGAGCCCCTTGAGCGCTCTAAAACATTGACGGATACCATCGAAGGTGCTCGCCCTGCCGCCCGCAAAGCGGCGGTACTCCTCGGACTTTTTGAGCAACATGAAGAAACATACCTGGCATTTATTCGCCGCTCTACCTCTCTTCGTTCCCATAGCGGCGAGATCGCCTTCCCCGGCGGCTCTGTCGATCCCACCGATACTTCACCGGCTATGACTGCCCTGCGCGAAGCCCAGGAGGAAATAGGCCTGGACCCATCACGAGCGGAAGTACTCGGCATTCTGCCTCCCGTCTTCACTGTTGTAAGCAATTTCTTGATCACGCCTGTCGTCGCCTACCTGGCTCAGGGACCTGGAACACTTCAATTGCAGCCCACCGAGGTTGATGAAGTGATACTCCTGCCTCTAGAAGGGCTTGCGAATCCTGTCATCCTGCATACCGAAGAATGGGAACGCGGCGGCCTGCGGCGAATAGTCTATTTTTATGACTACGGCCCATATCGTATCTGGGGCGCCACCGCGCGCATCTTGCATGAATTATTGGACCTCTTGCAAGCATAGCCAATAGTCATGGTTACCTTGAAATTCTCTGTCCGTTGACTACAATAGAGAAGGAATCCAGCAGTTGTATCAAATAGGTTCGTAGTGCGTTTCACGTAGATTGTCCTTTTGAGAAGCGGCAGCCCTGCCGGTTCATGACGGAGAAAAGTTGTGACATTGCCAGGTCCCGATCCTCAATCAGCGAGATTGCTGTCTCAACAATCACACTCGATACCACCAACCCATTCGATGCCTCCTGGTGTACCTCACCCCTTGCATCTCCCCACAACTCCCCAGGCTCCAGGTGGGCCTCCTACTGTACCGGCTACAGAATCTCTGCATAATGATATACCCTCACGAGACGAAGGTTTCGCGGATCACTCATGGAATCTGGCTACCGGTGGTTTAAAGACCTTGACCGCCAAGCGAGAGCTTCCGCCCGGCCTTGAGCGTCGTATGGCCGCGACCGGTAACTGGCAGGAAGCCGATACTACTACTCGCAGTTACACATTTGCCCTCGTTGTTCTGGCTTGTGTTCTCGTGATGCTGATTAGCGGAGGCATAGTCTTATACATGATGCTACAACCATAACTCTCCATTAGTCTTGAGCAGGCTCTGGATGAGTAACTACAGCTTCCTGGATACTGCGCGCAATGTCACTTTCAAGCGCTGGCGGCAGGCACCCCATGCAATGAAGTTGCACTGCGAACCGCTTTGACGATCGCTCGCCCAAGCGTAACAGCAGCCGCTTCACCGATCATACTGACCTGCAATGCCTGTGTTGCCATATCGCGTCGCGTTTGGGATGCTGGCCCCAACGCCAGAGTAAAAACCGTATCGCCATCAAACATCGTATGCGCCGGGCGAATAACCTGTGCCAGGCCATTATGCGCCATTTGCGCAACCTTATTGATATGTTCCTTACTGAGCGCTGCATTCGTTGCGATAACTGCGATAGTCGTATTGCCAAATGGGTTGAGTGACTGTAAATCCGCCTCCGTAGGTTTGCGCGTCCCCGCGATGACCTGTTGCGTCTGCGGATCAATCACATCGCCCGACGCGTTGACCACAACAATCGCCCCTACCAGCGTTCCATCAGGCAACTGCGTGCTGGCCGAGCCAAGTCCACCCTTCATCATGAAGAATGGACCCGCCATCTTACCCACCGTCGCGCCCGTGCCTCCGCCTACATTCCCCTGTGTAACGGCGCCAGCCGTGGCTTGCTGGCAGGCGCGATAGCCCGCCGCCGCGTCCGGGCGGATGCTGGCCGAGCCAAAGGCGAGATCGAAGATAGCCGCCGCCGGAACAATCGGCACGCGCGCCACTCCCGTATCAAAACCAATGCCCTGTTCTTCGAGGTAACGCATCACTCCACTGGCGGCATCGAGACCAAAAGTGCTCCCACCCGTCAGCAGCACCGCGTTGACTTCTTCTACCAGGTGCATTGGACGCAGCAGGTCGGTTTCGCGCGTGGCCGGCGCACCGCCGCGAACATCCACACCCCCCATCGCAGGAGTATCGCAAAGAATAACCGTACAGCCCGTACCCGCCTCCAGGTTGGTATCGTTGCCTACACGAATGCCTGGAATATCTGTGATATCGTCATGCATAGCTCTACTTTCCTTTCATTTCCACAAAGTAATATTTCCCCTACTCTCCTCTTGCTCGCTACCCATTAACTTGCTCTGCCTTTCTTTTGTCCTTATCCTACCATAAATCATTCCCTGGAAGACATGTAGAGTACCCATAAACAGCATTCCCCGCGTCTCTATCATAAATATGCGAACTGCTTATATCAACCAAATTCTTGCAACTGCGAAATACTTGCAATAAGTACTCTTTACAAGGTATACTCTAAACAGACGTTCAAGCTCAATTGTTGAGTAGATGCGTACCCATAATCCAACCATTGATCTTTGTAGTGCTTCGTAACGTAGTTCGTGTCATATTGAGTTTATGTTAACCATCCTGATGGGTCGTGGTACATATACTACCGCGAGGAGGATTTATGAGTAGCAATTTCAGTATTTCGGCGCTTAAATACGTCTTTAACGATAGCTCTCAAGAGATCCGGCGTAAAGTGATTGGCATCTATGTCTTGTTGATCGCCTTTAATCTTGCCGCCTGGGCTGTCGCATTCTTAGGTTTCTCTGTGCGCTATCCTGAACTGTTAGGGGTAGCGCTGCTGGCATATACCTTTGGATTGCGCCATTCAGTCGATGCCGATCACATTTCCGCCATTGATAACGTGACACGCAAACTGATGCAGGAGAAAAAACGCCCGGTCGCGGTCGGCTTTTTCTTTTCGTTAGGCCACTCCACCGTCGTAATTGCGTTAACAGTGGCAATTGCCATCGCCGCAACCATCATATCCACGGCGCTTCCTACGTTGAAGAGCGCGGGCGGGATTATCGGCACCTCGGTCTCAGCAGGCTTTCTATATCTGATCGCGCTCATGAATTTGTTGGTTCTGCTGGAAATCTTTCAAGCATTCCGCAGCGCCAGGCGTGGGGAAGAATATAATGATGTATCGCTGGAAGAGTTCTTGAACCAGCGCGGCTTGATGGGGCGTTTCTTCCGCCCCCTGCTCAAAATGGTGGATAAGAGTTGGAAGATGTACCCGGTGGGCGTTCTCTTCGGCCTTGGCTTCGATACCGCGACCGAGGTCGGATTGCTGGGCATCGCCGCGGCGCAGGCAGGCAAAGGACTTCCCATCATCGATATTCTGATTTTCCCGGCGTTGTTCACTGCTGGCATGTGCCTGCTGGATACGACCGATGGCATTCTGATGCTTGGTGCCTACGGCTGGGCTTTCGTCAAACCCATCCGCAAGCTGTACTACAATTTGAACATCACCCTGATCTCAGTGCTGGTAGCCTTCATGGTAGGCACGATTGAGGTAATGAGCATCATTGCCATGGAATTTAATCTGAGCGGCGGCATCTGGGATTATCTGGGAAATCTGGACTTCGGCTTTCTCGGTGGCATTATCATCGGCCTTTTCCTGTTCAGTTGGATAATCTCCACGATTATCTACCGCATCAAGAAATATGATGATATCGAGGTAAATGTCGCACCACCACAGCGGGAACTCACCGGAAGCGCTACCAGAGTGTAGCCTTCTACATCCCCGCCGGGATAGCGTTGCGCAGCCTTGCCATCGCCTGGGCCACGCTTTCGTGCTGGTTATAGACGGCAGAACCGGCAACCAGCAGATTCGCCCCGGCCTTCACGACGAGTGGCACCGTTGCCTCATGAATGCCGCCATCAACCTCGATATCACAATGCAACCCGCGTTCAGCAATCCTTCGGCGCAGGTGAGTGATTTTGGGCAGTGTTTCGGGAATAAATTCTTGCCCGCCAAAGCCAGGATTGACCGTCATGATCAGCACCATGTCGAGCAGCGAGAGGATGTCTTCGAGCATGAAGACCGGCGTTGAGGGCGTGAGGGCGATAGCGGCCATCTTTCCCGCCGCTTTGATCTGCTGGACAATGCGATGCAGGTGCGGACTGACCTCTTGATGCACGATGATGACATCGGCCCCGGCCCGTGCGAAGTCTTCAACATACTGTTCGGGATTGGTAATCATCAGGTGCGCTTCAAGAGGCAGCTTCGTGCAGCGGCGCACCGCCTCAACCACCATCGGCCCCATAGTGATATTCGGCACAAAGTGACCATCCATTACATCGATCTGGATGCGCTCTGCGCCTGCCGCTTCTGCCTCGCGCACCTGCTCGCCCAGGCGCGTGAAATCCGCGGAAAGAATAGAGGGCACTAATCCAATCATTAAACCTGTTCCCCTTTAGTTTGTAATTGCTGTGCCGCTGCCGTATCAATCATCCAGGTCACCTCGCCATTGGGTGGGCGCACAATCTGCGCGGGGTACTCATCGGGATTATATGGGCTTTCAAGAACGGCATGCACCGCCCCGGATTTGTCGCTGCCCGTTACCAGGAATAGCACGTTGCGAGCAGCGTTCAAGAGTGGTGGGGTGAAGGTCAAACGGTCAGGTGGCGGCTTGGGAACGGAAACCGGCATCACCAGGCGCTCCTGCTCATGTAACGAGGCCTGGTGGGGGAAAAGCGAGGCTGTATGGCCCTCCGGCCCCATGCCTAGCTGGATGAGATCGAATTCCGGTATACCGCTCGTGCCAAAAACACGCCGCATCTCATCCGCATATTCCCGTGAAGCAGCATCGCGGTTGGGCATATTGGCAGGCATGCGATGCACCTGAACCGCGGGAATAGAGATTTTGCTCAGGAGCACCTCGTGTGCCAGGTGATAGTTGCTCTCTTCATCGTCTGGTGGCACGCAGCGCTCGTCTGACCAGAAGATATGTGTCAGCACCCAGTCGATCTGGCCGCGGTACGGCTCATCGCCCAGCAGACCATACAGCTTTCGCGGCGTTGTGCCGCCCGACAAAGCAATGGTGAAGCGGCCACGCGCCGCAATAGATTCTCTGGCGACGCGCGCAATATATTGTGCTGCCTCCTGGCTAATCACATCGATATTCGGATAAATCGCAATATTCATGGATACATTGCTCCAATATTTCTTTTCGTCTGCATGGATTCTGCGCGCGGATTCTTCGCTGCACTCAGAATGACATCCCTGGGCGGATTCTTCGCTGCGCTCAGAATGACAGGTCTCCGAACCGGTTCGGAGACCTGTCATTCTGAGCGCAGCGAAGAATCTTCCAACAATCCAGCCACCTCGCGCAATATTTGCTCAAACAAGGAATCGTGGCTCAAGACCTCTAATTCGTTGTGCAGCAGTTCGCCCTCGTTGTGTACCGCCGTCAGGCTCACCAGGCGCTTGGAGCGGATTTCATGCCCCAGTTCGACCGAAGTGAATACATGCTCGGTATCCCCCGCGAGGCGAATCGTAAATGTCGCGCGTTTGTTCTCGATGTTGCTGGTCAGCCGCACGAGGCAGATTGAGCCGGGTCGCATTTCGGCCTGCACTTGTGGCCGGATCGAAATGCTTGCGTTCCCTTTCCCCGCCTTGCTTCTGGGCGAGGTAAGCAGGCGCGTTGAACGCGGTGATCGCTCCATCGTCCAGGAGTATGTGCCACCGGCAGTATCATGGTGGTTTCCCGTCGTATCAGCAGCTAGTTCCCAACCAAGGCGTGTCTTTAACCAACCCGCCAGCAGCAGCGCCCGCGCCGGATTGGGAGACACATCACCCTGCTCCGTGCGTACCTGGGCCATCAGAGGAATAACCGCATGCTCGATCTCTATCGCATTCACGCCTGCAAGGTAAGGTCGATACTCCGGTGTATCGAAAAATTGCGCAACCAGTTGTAGCCAGGGCGTAATGCGTCCCCAATTCAGATCGCTCAGCGCCGCATCAGGATAGGCATCAGGGAGTGCCGCAAGTGTATAGATATCCTGCTCTGGATTGAAAAATCCCGTTGAGTCAAAGATCACGCGATTGCTGATTTCCATCAGATTGTTGAAGGTGGGGTCTTTGATATCCGGTGGATCGCCCAACCACCACAGGTAGACCGGCAAATCCGGTTTGAGCAAAGGCTGCATAATATTGCCGATGGCCCGTATCGCGCTGCCCGTTGCCAGCACCGTCGTTTGCTCGAAACAGTGCCGCATCAGGTCTGAGAACATCGAGAAACAACGCAGCGTCACCCATGTCCACAGTCCATCAGGTTGTTCTTCGCTTTTATCCAGAATCAGGATAGCCACACGCGCCAGGTGCGTGCTTGATAGTTCGCGCAGTACCCTGCTGGCATGCTGCGCCGACTCGATATCGGGCGCGCAAATGACCAGGTTGAGAACGCTGGTGCGTACATTCACATTCTGCCCGGTACGCATATTGTCGGCAGATATTTTCCACAGCAGCGACAGTTGTGTCTCAACTTCCTCTATGTTTACTATTTTCCCTGCCCATGGTAAACGAACTCCCGGGCCTCTGGCGATATCATTCGTCATTCCCTTTTCCCTTGCATATGAAGAACACCCTTGTCCTTTCTCCACCATGTAGGGGCGTACCCGTATGGTCGCCCGCTGCCCGCTTATGGACGCCGCCACCTGCGATTATCGCGCCAGATGAACTCATCTGCCACCTGCGGACCCCACGAGCCAGATTCGTAGGTCGCAATCGTCTCTCGCGGCTCATTTTTCCACTCGTCCAAAATGCCCTGGATGAATGCCCATGCCGCCTCTACCTCGTCACGGCGCGTAAAGAGCGTTGAATCGCCCAGCATGCAATCAAGCAAAAGACGCTCGTAGGCCTCGGGCTGTTCCCTAAAAAACGAAGACCCATAAAAGAAATCCATGTTTACCGAGCGAATCTGCATCTCCGTGCCCGGCACCTTCGCCCCAAACTTCAGCGAAATGCCCTCATCCGGTTGAATGCGCAGCGTCAGCACATTCGGCTCAACCTGCCCATGCGCCTCGCTGCGTTTGAACAACATCAACGGCGCCTGCTTGAACTGGATCGCGATTTCACTCACCCGTTTGGGCAGGTGTTTGCCGGTGCGCAGGTAAAACGGAACGCCTGCCCAGCGCCAGCTATCGATGAACACCTTCAGCGCCACGTATGTCTCCGTTGTCGATGTTGGCGAAACGCCCGGCTCCTCTGTATAGCCCGGCACCTGGCGTCCTCCCACCCAGCCGGGACCGTACTGGGCGCGTATCGTCTGCGCCAGCACATCCTGCCCGACCAATGGCTGCAGCGCGTGCAGCACCTTCACCTTTTCATCGCGTACCGCGTTAGCGTCGAAAGCAATCGGCGGCTCCATTGCCACCAGTGTCAGCAGTTGCAGCACGTGATTCTGCACCATATCGCGTATCGCGCCCGACTCCTCATAGTAAGCGCCTCGACCCTCCAGGCCGATATTCTCCGCCACCGTGATCTGCACATGGTCCACATAGCGCCGGTTCCACACCGGCTCAAAAATCCCGTTCGCCAGGCGAAATACCAGAATATTCTGCACCGTCTCCTTCCCAAGGTAATGATCGATGCGGTACACCTGCTCCTCCCGGAACACTTTCGCCACCTGCCGGTTCAACTCGCGCGCCGAGGCCAGATCGTGTCCAAACGGTTTCTCGATAATAATGCGCGTCCATCCCTTACGACTCTTATTCAGACCCGCCGCGCCCAGATTCTGGATGATTTCGGGATACTGGCTTGGCGGCGTCGATAGATAAAAAATGCGATTGCCACCCGTACCTCGTTCATGATCAAGCGTATTGAGCAGCGTATTCAATTTCTCGTAACCTGCCGGGCTATGAAAATCCGATTGCAAGTAATGGATGCCCGCCGCGAAACTCTCCCATACCTGTGGGTTCACCGGCTTCTGGCGTGAATATTGATTGATTGATTCCAGCGCCTGTTCACGAAACTGTTCATCTGTATACGGGCGACGCGCGAACCCGACCACCGAAAAGCCCGCCGGCAGCGGCGTCTCAAGCGCCAGATTATACAGCGCCGGCAATAACTTCCGGTGCGTCAGATCGCCCGTCGCCCCAAATATCACCATCACGCACGGCTCAGGGCTATGTTTTATGCGCAGACCCTCCCTCAGAGGGTTAGGAGCCTCCACTACACTACGTTGAGGCATGCTTCATACTCTCCTTATTTCTCATTGGCTGTTCAGGGCGACCGCCAACCTGTACACCGGTGGTCGCCCCGGCCCCCCATTGTATGGCATCCTGTAGGGACAGCGCCTTATGGCTGTCCTTACCGCGATGCGATCATCACCCCAGACCCCACCTGTTGTCCTATCTCATGCATTTGCCCTTATACTCTTCCCACGGGAAGCGGCAGGAACCAGCCCCTTTCCTAAGCCCGTTTCTAATGCGCAACCTGCTGCGCGATTGCCTGCCGTTTCCCCTCAATCCCCTTGAAAAGCTCATGGAACGAATCGGCGAACTTTTGTACCCCCTCGTCCAGCAACTGCTGCATCACCTGGTCATAGTGAATCCCCACCTGCTCCAGGGCATCCAGTTCCGCCTTCGCCTGCGGAACGTCCTTATCGACCGTGCGGCTGACCCTGCCATGGTCGCGGAAATTCTCGATGGTCTCCAGCGGCATCGTATCCACCGTATCAGGCCCGATCAATTCCTCCGCGTACAGCACATCACGATAAGCAGGATTCTTCGTACTCGTACTGGCCCATAGCACGCGCTGCAGGTGCGCGCCGGCATGTTTCAGCGACTCAAAGCGCGGCGAATCAAAAATCTGTCGAAACTCCTGGTACACCACGCGCGCGTTAGCAATCGCCGCCTTCCCCTCCAGCGCCTTCAGCTTCTGCTGTTCCGCGCTGTCGCTCGTCGCCTGAATCTTCTCCTCCAGCAGCTTATCTACCAGCGTATCCACGCGGCTCACAAAGAAACTGGCAACCGAGGCAATGTGACTGATATCCTGGCCCGCGGCATTGCGGTCTTCCAGCGCCGAAATGTACGCGTTGGCTACCTGGCGATAACTATCGAGCGAGAAGATCAGCGTAATATTCACATTGATCCCCTCGGTCAGCGCCTGCCGTACCGCCGGAATGCCCTCCGGCGTCGCCGGTATCTTGATCATCAGATTCGGGCGGTCTACCATCTTCCAGAAACGGCGTACCTCCGCCAGTGTGCCCTCTGTATTATGCGCCAGCTCCGGCGAAACCTCCAGGCTCACAAAACCATCTTGCCGGTTCGCCTTCTCATAAATCGGTCGCAGCATATCCGCCACCGTCTGAACATCGCGAATCACCAGCGCCTCATAAATCTCATTCGAACTCTTGCCCGCCCGGATCAGTTCCGTCATCTGCTCGTCATACGCATGACCATGGCTGATCGACTTCTGAAAAATCGTTGGATTCGCCGTCACCCCGCAGATGCCATCCTCATCCAGCAACCGTTTGAACTGACCCGAAACCAGTTGTTCGCGGTCAATATTGTCATACCATGGGCTTTGTCCCAGCTCCTTCAATTGCAATAATGGATTCTGTGCCATATCCTTGTAACTCCTTTGATTGGTGCAATTCTCTCAAAAACTTCCTGAATATTCGTCCCCTTCATCATAGCACGTAACAGCTCACGCTTCAAATACAAGGATGCGGCGAGCGTGTCCTTGTGGTCGCCCGCCGCACTCCTCATAAGTTGGTCAAGGATTCTTCGCTGCGCTCAGAATGACATGCCCCCGGACACACCTGGCTGCCTCCGGGGGCATGTCATTCTGAGCGCAGCGAAGAATCCTTGAATGATCTCGCTCCTGGCTCACCCTCCCCGCGCCTTCCTCTGCAACTCATACAACTTCCCAATCGCCTCAATCGGCGTCAGCTCATCGATTACCAGGGACTTCAACTCTTCCACCACAGGATGCGATTCCGCCGCGAACAGCGTCATCTGCATCGCCATTGGTGTGGGCAGATCTTTCATCGCCTTGCGTCGCACCTTCGCATCTCCCTTGCGTTCGAGTTCTTCCAGTATCTCTTCCGCGCGATGGATTACCGGGCGTGGAATACCTGCCAGCTGCGCCACATGTACCCCATAACTCTTATCCGCGCCCCCCGGCACGATCTTGTGCAGGAACACCACGTGTCCCTCTTCCTCCGTCACCGCTACATTCAAGCAGCGCACACGCGGCAGCATCTTCGCCACCTCCACCAGTTCATGGTAGTGCGTCGCAAACAGTGTGCGCGCCCCGCACCTGCGGTTATTATGCAGGTATTCAACCACCGCGCGCGCAATCGCCAGCCCATCATATGTACTCGTCCCGCGCCCGATCTCATCAAGGATTACCAGGCTGCGCGGCGTCGCATGATGCAGAATATTGGCCGTCTCCACCATCTCAACCATAAACGTACTCTGCCCCGTCGCCAGGTCGTCCTGCGCCCCGATGCGTGTGAATATACGATCAACAATGCCAATCGTCGCCGCCTCAGCCGGTACATAACTGCCGATCTGTGCCATCAATGTAATCAAGGCCACCTGCCGCAAATACGTCGACTTGCCTGCCATATTGGGACCGGTAATAATCAGGATTTGCGCGTGAGCGTTAGAGAGTTCGGCGTCATTGGGAATAAACGGCGTCTCGCTCTGCGCCAGCTCGATTACCGGATGGCGCCCGGCGACGATATGAATGGTATCGCCATCATTCAACTGTGGCCGGCAATAATTGGAGCGACCGGCCACCTCCGCCAGGCTCAGGTACACATCGATCTCCGCCAGTGTATGCGCCGTGGCCAGGACGCGCTCCGCCTGCCCCGCGATATCGGCCCGCAATTGCGCAAACAACTCGCTCTCCAGCTTATTCATACGCTCCTGCGCGTTCAGCACCAGCGTCTCGTACTCCTTCAGATCGGACGTGATGTAGCGCTCGCCCGTGGAAAGTGTCTGTTTGCGCACATAATCAGCAGGAACACGGCTCAGGTTGGAGTTTGTCACCTCGATGAAATAGCCAAAAACCTTCGTATAGCCAACTTTGAGGTTCGCGATACCCGTGCGACGCCGCTCCCGCTGCTCCAATTCCGCGATCCATTGCCGCCCATCCTGTGAAGCGTGTCGAATCCTATCGAGTTCTTCGTTGTAGCCGGCTCGGATAACTCCGCCCTCGGCAGCGCTCAATGGCGGCTCATCCACAATCGCCCGCTCGATCAGCGCAATCGTATCCTCGTTATCCGCCAGCCCCTCGATCAACTGTGCCACCGACGGCATCGCCTGTTCCGCGTCGCCGGACAGACTTGCGCGCACCTGTGCTGCCGCCCGCAGTCCTGCTGCAAGCGCCACCAGGTCGCGTGGCGTCGCGATACGCTGCCGCACACGGTTGATGAGGCGTTCAATATCTCCCGCCTTCTTTAATCCTTCCACCAGCCGCGCCTGGGTCAGTGTATCGTTCAGCAGCTCGCCAATGATTTGCTGGCGATGTCGCAGAATCTCGATATTCAGCAGTGGTTGCCCAATCCAGCGCCTCAATAACCGGCCACCCATCGGACTGCGCGTCTTATCCAGCACCCACAACAATGACCCTTTCACCGAGCCGGTGCGCCCGCTCTCGAAGAGTTCAAGATTGCGCCGCGTGTGCGCGTCCAGCGTCATAAACTCGGAGACAAAATACGTTTCCAGCGAGGTCAGTTGGTGCAGCAACCCTTTCTGCGTCTCCTGTAAATAGGCCAGCACCGCGCCTGCCGCGCGTATTGCCAGCGGCAGGTGCGCGCAGCCAAAACCCTCCAGCGAGGCCACCTCGAAATGCGATAACAGGCGATGCCGCGCATCATCCTCCGTAAAATAGCGCGCATCATATGGCGTCACATGGCCGGCAACTCCCCTTAACACCTTCGCCAGCGGCGCGTAGTCATCCTCCTCGTCCTCATCCTCGTCGATACTATTGATCTGGCCCTTTTCCTTGCCAGACGCGCCCGCGTCATCCTCAAGTTCCTGTTCCTCGTCAGGCCCTCGTTCTTCATCCTGCCCATAGGTTTTCCGCGTCGCAGCGAGTGCCGCCTCAACATCCGCGTGCGGATTCCCGTTGCTGCCCACCCTCGTCACCGTCTTCTCACTCATCACTGCCGCCAGCCAGCGCCGTTTGCGACTCTGCGCACCTTGCCGGCTGTAGCGCGCCTCCACAATCACCTCCGCCGGCCCCACACGGGCGATCTCCTGTTGCAGCGCTATCTCCGGTTCGGGCGTGCCAAACTGCGTCACCGCGAACTCGCCCGTCGTAATATCCACATATGCAATTCCCACTGCATCCCGCCCCACCACCACCCCTGCCAGGAAGTTATTGCGTTTTGCCGCCAGCATCGCCGGGTCAATCACCGTGCCCGGCGTCACGATCCGTATCACCTCGCGCTCAACCAGCCCCTTAGAGAGCGCCGGATCGCTCGTCTGCTCGCACACCGCCACGCGATAGCCCTTGCTCACCAGCCGCGCGATATAGCCATCTGCCGCGTGATGGGGAATGCCCGCCATGGGAGAGTACTCGCCGCGGCCAAAATCGCGCCTGGTCAGCGCCAGCTCCAACTCTCGCGCCACAATCTCCGCGTCATCATCGAACATCTCATAAAAATCGCCCATGCGAAAGAAGAGGATAGCATCTGGGTGCTGGCGCTTGATCTGCAAATACTGTGCCCGTACAGGGCTATGCTGCTGTGGGTGCTCCTTCAGATACTCTTCGAATAACACGTCTTCTTTTTCCTCACCTTCCCCAGATCCTCGCCAGCAGGCGCCAGATGAAATGAGACCTGGGCTTCGGTTCATCCTCCCGCGCTTCTGCCTGCTCCTCAATCATCGTTGCTTCGGGGGGATTCTGCCATTCCCACCAGACCGTTGACGTGTTCACGCCCGTCGCAGGCTCCTCTCTTGTTGGAGCATCCTCTGCAACAACTGTATCTGCTTGCTCAGAAAAATCTTCCACTTCTTCAGACTGTTGGGCTTCTTCAAGCTCGTGCGGTTCGCCATCTCTCTCCTCTACGACCGCCATTTCAGCAGGAGCGGAATATTCCCGTATCTCTGCCTCTCCAGCATCGGGGGATGTAACTTCTTCAGCAGAAAGAGGGTCTGCCATACGAGGAAATTCCTGGATGAGCGGCTCCTCGCTCTCCTCATCCCTATCTCCGGTACTGATCATTTCCTCCACAGGCGCAAATTCTTGCAGCGCAGGCTCTTCGCTCTGCGTATCGTCACTCTCGCCGGAGAGCGTTTCCTCCACAGGCGCAAATTCCCGCACAGTTGGCTCCTCATCGACCGGCGTTGAGGCATTCTCCTCCTCTGTCGCAGCTTCAGGCGCAATATATTCCTGTATATCCATTGTATGGGCGTACCCTTGAGGTCGCCCTTCCACCTGTTCTTCTGCTGGTTGCCCTTCCACCTGTTCGCCTTGCGGTTGTCCCTCCGCTTGTTGTTCTAGTGGTTGCCCTTCGAACTGTTCGCCTTGATGGTGCTCTTCCGCCTGTTGTTCTAGTGGTGGCCCCTCCACCTGTTCACCTTGAGATTGCTCTCCCACTCGGCTTTCGCTATCCGGTGTTTCTATCGCCTCTTCAACAGTTGCATCGCCCGATTCTGCCTGTTCTATCGCTTCAGGTTCAGCGTGTTCAGCAGCGAGTGTTTGTAACTGGGCAGGTGTAATCGCCGGTCGTTTCTGCGTGATGTCAAGCAGTGCATCCCCGTATTCCTCTTCCTCCCCATCTCCGGCCAGCTTCGCCAGCAGCAGTTCCTCCGCGACCCCTTCTTCATCCGTGGGCGAGGGCGAGCTAGTCTCCGTTGTTTCAGGCTGTTGGAGCAACGAATCGAGCCAGTCGTATGCCCCCTCCAATGCATGCCTGCACCAGTGCTCATAATCGTCGCTCATGAAGTTTTCCAGCTGCTCGCAATAATCCAGGCGCTGCATCGTCAAATCCAGCCAGGCCTCGCCGCGTTCCAGCATGCGGTCGAGCAGGTCATTATCCGCAACGCCATTCGCCTGCAGCCGTGCCAGCGCCGCCAGTGCCACAGCAGATGGCCGCGCCTGCTGTATCAATTCAGCATTCGCCTCGATCTGTCGCTGTTTCTCAGCAATTGCCTCGCGCAATTTCATCACCTGCTGTCGCAGTGCCCACCGCGAGTAACTGGCATAGAACTCCTCGACATCCTCCCGCTTCAGACTCGCGTACAGCTCATCGAGTTCTTTCTGCCCTATTCTGTCTGTTGCGTTCTCATTCATCTGCGGCGCCCTCCTCAGAAGTGGCAGAATCCGCCTCCTCAGCTGCTTGTGCTGCTAATTGCTTGCGGCGCTCTATCCAGCGCCGCACCAACTCATCCGTCCGCAGGCTCTCTGAAGCGTCGAAGATATCTGTATTGGCCGCGGGCTTGCGCAGCCACCAGGGGACCTCCTGCTGGGGATCAGTTTGTGCATGCTGGTCGAAAAAGCCCTGCATGTCTTGAGGCAGCAAAACCATCTCGCTATCAGGTGTTGCCGCCCTCGTCTGTCGCTCCATAAAGGGTGTACCTTCCACAGGCCCAGATTGTGGCAGCCACCCCTGGCTCATTACCGGTGTGGCAAGAATACCTCCATTCTCTGCCTGCCTGCCCTTGCCGCTCGCCGCCCCCTCGGAACCGGCCCTTTCAACGTGCCCATGCTCCTCAACCGGCCCCATAGTATGCGCGCGTATATCATGTGCGAACCCATTTCTGCCCGATCCAGCTTGCTGGGAGAATGTTGAGGGAAGCCCTTGCATACCCAATGCCAGCAAACGTATCACCGTATTGTGCGCTGAAATCGTCGCAGACTGCTGTGGTATCTCGCCATTGGCAGCTGCTTCCACCTCCTGCGCATCAACACCCATCGACTCCTGCAAGTGAGCCAGTTCGCTCTCGAGCCTTTCTAATTCGCTCCTCAGTTGCCGGTCAATTTCCTGGTAGTGCAGCCATTGCTGGTATTGGCCCATGTTCTATCACACAAGTCCTTCCTGCTCTTTTGCCGTCGTGTCCGAGATACGTAGTAAAATGCCGATAATGATGTAGTTCGCGATAATTGAGCTTCCACCATAGCTCACAAACGGCAGCGGCAGGCCCGTCAGCGGCAGCAATTTCATATTGCCCGCGATGATCACCACCGTCTGTACCGCGAAGATTGATGTCAATCCTGCCGCTAATAGCTGCGAGAATGAATCGTTCGCCTCCATTGCGATGCGGAATCCCCGGTACAAAATCAGCAGGTAGATACCGATAATGGCAAATAGCCCGGCCAGCCCATATTCCTCGCCGAGTGCTGTGAAGATCATATCCGATTGCACCACAGGCACCAGCACGGGGTGCCCCAGCCCGAAACCAGCTCCCAGAATGCCTCCACTCGACAGCGCAATAATCCCCTGCACAATTTGCGCCGCACCCCCGCGCGCGAATTCCTGCGTCGCCTGCGACCAGTTTTGCCAGTTCACAGGATCAATCGCCACCGCCGCGAAGCGCAGCCGCACATAGCTGAACAGCGCGTAGCCGATCAGACCCAATACCAGGAAGATTCCCAGACTTACCACCACCCACGATACTTTGTTCGTACCCAGGTAGATCATACACAGGAAAATACCATAAATCAGCAGCGCCAGGCCCAACTCGCGAACACCTAAAAACAGCAGCAGCGCGATACCCAGCATCAGTGCCAGCGGCCCAAGCTGGCGCAATGGCGGCAAGTGCAATGGGCCGATTTTCAGATTTCCTCTCGCCAGCACGTCCTGGTTCTCACTCAGATACGCGGCGAAGAATATCACGATGAAGATTTTCAGCAACTCAGACGGTTGCAGATTGAACGGCCCGAAGTTCAACTGGTCATGTGTCGGGCTATCCAGGTTCTTCACCCGTAGCGCGTTCACCAGCGTGGCCGCCACCAGCGCAATGCCAAACGCCGCCCAGGTATACTTAAAGCGTTCGAGCCAGTGCATATTGCGCACAATTGCCAGCGTCCCTACACATATCACCAGCCCCAGCAGTACCCACAACAGCTGTCTCGTGCCTAACGTTGGATCCCCAATTGTCGGCGAATCCCCTAATCGTGTCACCATCAGCACTCCCAATCCGCTCAGCAGCCCCACCAGCGGCAGCAGCATCTGATCGGCGCGCGGAAAAGTGAAACTCAAAATAATATTCACCAGCAGCAGTAGTGCAATCAGACCCAGTATCGGGAGCAATTGGGAAATCGTCGGCAGAATATCTCTGGTGAAAGGAATTGGCTGCGGGCTTGTGCTGATCTTCTGTTCATAGAACTGCGCCAGTGGCAGTTGGATGATTTCCAGCAGCAAAATCATAAAAGGAATAATGAATAACCCCAGCTCTTTCCACCGGTAGCGTCTCACCCTCTGCCCTATACCCGAAGATTGACCAATACTCGCCATATGCATATCCCTCAGGCCAACACACATTTATGGTGCCAGTTTGAAACGAATAAAACCGATTTGCACGACATCACCGGGCTTGGCCGGCAGAGCCTCTCGCGCCGGCGCATCATTCAGGTAGGTTCCGTTGGTGCTGCCGGCATCCTCAATATACCAGACGTTATTATATTGCCACATGCGCGCATGTTCGCTCGATATGAAATTGTACGGTAGCACAACCGTATTCGTCGGCCCTCGCCCAATCGTCGTTTGAGGGCGAAGTGGGAACGTCGTACCCGGTGAGAGATTGCTCGGCCCGCTATCGATCACAATCAGGTGACCCGCCACAGGCGCCGGTTTGCCGATCATCTCGCCCTTTTTCTCCGTCTTGCGCAAATCACGGGTAATAACAATTACCACCTGCATCAAAAAGAGGTAGAGTAACACAATAAACAATAAACGCAAGATCAGTAAAAAGACATCCAGTGTCATCTGCTTTTCTCTATCTTACCTTCTCTCGAAAATAAATTCGTAACTACCGATTTTGAAGTGGTCGCCATTGTGTAAGGTATGCTGGCGCAGGTGCGGGGTGCCATTGATCGTAATGCCATTGGTACTACCAAGATCAAAGATGACGAATTGCCCATTGGGCGAATATTTGATTTGTGCATGGTAGCGCGAAACCCGTTTATCTTCTACGATGATATCGTTAGTGAGTTGGCGCCCAATATTAATGACCGGCTTTTCTATCACATAGACCCTCGGAGCAGCTGCGGCATGTTGGACGGGATCTACTAAACGGATGTTTAGCCAGGCCTGAGGGAGAGCAGCAGCCGGGCGTGCCGGAAACGCTGGAGCCGGCGGATTGCCTTGCGGGTTCGGCATCCCGCCCTGCATGCCTGAGACCCCGGCCGTCCCAGCGACTCCCATGGGGAAGCCTGGCGCGTTGATGGATGAATTGGATAATCCCGGTACCGGCTGTCCCTGTGCCAGTTGGCTGCGCAGTTGTGCCAGTTGTTCCGCGCTCAGAGCCTGCGTAGCCATAGCGCCTGCCTCGCCGCTTGCGACTTCGACCTGCACGTTTCCATCGCGGACTTTGCTCTCGCCATGCAGTCGTAGAACAGGCACTTCCCGCAGGATGTAATGATGATTGCGCGCGTGTTGCACCAGCTCTTCCTGCCAGTCTTGCTTCAAAAAATTTTCATTAGGAAGAAATCGCTGGTGATCCTTCACACTGAACGTTATATCGAAGATATGTGGGGCCAGCCGCTTGCCCTCGCCGAGCAGCTGCACATTGTCGTCCATGGCCTGTTTCAGCTTCTGAAGCACCTCAGCCGGCTCTAATGTCGATGGCAGAAATGAAAACGGCCATTGCAAAATGTGCCCGATCCAATCTTCAAATTTTAAGAGCCTGTTCCGGCCTGCCATCGTCCTGCTCAGCCTCCCTTACGTGGATACTCTTTCAACTGTGCAAGCTCATTCCGCCTCAGTTTGTAAAATCTGACGCGCGTGCTGCACATCAACAGCCATTTGCGCTTTCAATGCCTCGATACTGGCGAAACGCTCTTCGTCTCGCAAACGCGCAATGAAATCTAAAGCAATGCTCTGACCGTAAAGATCAAGGTCAGCATCTAATAAATACGCTTCGACCAGGCGCGTCTTTCCATCGAACATTGGCCGCACCCCGACACTGGCCGCACTCTTGTATTCCTCACGGTACAACATGCGTAAAAATGCTGTACGCTGGGTCGTAATCCTACTCCTTGCTTCACTATCATTATAGACGGGAATAACCTCTGTTTTGTCACTTTGCCCCACAGCCGCGGGATTATTGCCTGGACGCTTGCCCACGCCGGCCCACACGGCGTAAATGCCGTTCGCCGGTAGGAGCTTATGGGGATCGGTTGCCAGGTTCGCGGTAGGATATCCCAGCTGCCTGCCGCGCTGATCCCCTTTCACGACTGTACCGCTTACTATAAATGGATGGCCCAGTAGCTCGTTTGCCTCCTCTAATTTTCCCTCGATGAGAAGCGAACGAATGCGCGTGCTGCTGATACGCGCGCGCTCGGCATGCTCCAGGACTACCGGCTCTACCAAAATATCATGTTCTTTCCCATAGGCTTGCAAGAACGCAATATCGCCCATCCTGTTATGCCCAAGGCTAAAATCCTCCCCTACAACCATGGCTCTCACTGAGAAATGCTCGCGCAGCTTATCCAAAAACTCGGCTGCGCTCAGCGCCGCAACTTCCGGCGTAAAGTGAATAACGATGCTATCGCCAATACCTCCATAATACTTCGCCAGGGCCAGTTTCTCTTCTAAAGTTGTTAAATATGCTACTTGTTTTTCTGGCCGTACCACCAGCAGGGTATGCGGTGTGAAAGTAACAAGGACGGGCTTACACTGCAATGTGCGCGCCATCGCCTGTAATTCGCGCATCAGGCGCTGGTGCCCGCGATGGACGCCATCAAAATTGCCGATGGTAATAGCAATCGGTTCTTTATCTGTCAGCGTTGTTGCGAATTCCATGATCTCCATATTCCCGCCAGGCTGGTTGGCCCTACCTTACCATAGATTAACATACAAGACATTTTATGGCAACGTTCCGTGACCTGGTGATTACTCATCATGTCATTCTGAGCGCAGCGAAGAAGCTCCCATCACATGATGAGTAATCACCAGGTTATGACCCCGTGAACACTTTGCGGGGTTTCCAGATTGCTTGTGCCGCATCCCATTCCGCGACGGCCACAAAACGCTCATCCTCACTATACACACGCGCGATACCGGTCGTTTGCGGTATGTCTTCATCTCGCGAGTACCTGAAAGCATTGCCATGCAGCACCCGCTCGACCGTGGCAGCGTCAAGGATCAGGGCCGGATAGCCCTCGAGCGCCTTATCAACCGGGTACAGATAACGTAGGGGCGACCCTTGTGGTCGCCCGCCCGGCCCACCATGCTCCGCATCAATCCGCGCTCCTTGATCGCCCATCTCTGCCTCTACAACGCTCCGGAGTTCTTCCAGCGTCACGCTTTCTGCTAGCAGAAATGGCCCGCTGCGCGTGCGCACCAGTGCGGCAAGATAGGCCCCGCATCCCAGGTATTCACCAAGATCATAAGCCAGCGAGCGAATATAAGTCCCCTTGCTGCATTCAACGGCCAGCGTCACAGATGGAAGATTGCATTCGACCACCTCGAGTGTATGGATAACAATCGGGCGCGGCGCCAGTTCGACCTCCTCGCCTGCCCGGGCGCGCTTGTATGCCGGTTGCCCCTGCAGTTTAATGGCCGAATAACGCGGTGGTATTTGCAACTGCGGCCCCATAAAATGTTCCAGCGCCTCTTCAACCCTTGCCCTGGAAAGATCTGCCGTACTTGCCGTGCGCAGAATCACGCCTTCGGCATCATACGTGTCCGTTACGCTGCCAAAAACAATTGTTGCCAGGTACGCCTTGCCGCTTTCGCTAAGATATTCCGCTACCCGCGTCGCCTGCCCCACGCAAATCGGCAGAACCCCGCTCGCCAGAGGATCAAGCGTCCCGGCATGTCCCACGCGCTTCTCCTTCAGAAGGCGACGTATACTCGCCACGACATCGTGCGAAGTCATGCCCGTGGCTTTGTTTATATTGAGAATACCATCCATGTCATTCTGAGCGAAGCGAAGAATCGCCTGCCTCATCTCCCACCATGTCATTCTGAGCGAAGCGAAGAATCGCCTGCCTCATCTCCCACCATGTCATTCTGAGCGAAGCGAAGAATCTCGCCACTCATCTCTCGCATTAATTCGTCAATCACCAGCTTCGTCGTTTCCTCAATGGGCATCGAAAACGTAGCCCCTGCCGCGCGCGGATGTCCACCGCCCCTGCCATTGCTCACACGTTTGCAGATCTCGGCAGCATTGTAGGGTGCGGCGCAGCGCAGGCTGAGCCGGGTAACCCCTGGCTCTCCGAAACTCTTGAAAAAGGCCGCGACCTCTACCCCCTCGATATCGCGCAGCAAGCCAGAGATGTTATCGTCCATCTCCGGTGTAGCGCCTGCCACTTCTAGCGTCTCGCGTGTGGCCTGCGACCAGATCAGTCTTCCATTGCAGGCCGTTTGCGCATTGGTAATCACCATGGCTTGCAGGCGCACCTGCGGCAGCGGACGAGTTTTGTAGATTGGCTGCACCACCGTTTCTGGTATCGCCCCTGCCCGTAGCAGCAGCGCCGCTACTTCCAGGCAGCGTGGAGTAGTGTTTGTGAATTGAAATGAACTGGTGTCAGTAATGATGCCCGTGAGCAGGCACAGGGCCGCGTCGCGATTCAATGGCAAACCGGCCTGCTGCTGGAAAAGCACGACCAGTTCAGCAGTAGCTGCCGCCTTTGGATCGATAATATTCACCTGCCCGCAGCCATCGCTGCTGACGTGGTGATCGATATTGAGGATGGGCACTTCGCCCAGGTAGGCGCGATGCCGCTCATATAATGAGCCGAAACGCACCAGCTCACCGGCATCCAGCGCAATCACCAGGTCAAACTCCTCCGCGCCAAGGTCTTGTTGCAGCAAATCGAGGCCCGGCAAAAACGAGAGATTCTTCGGGGCAGGGTCCGCGCAAGCCGCAACAGCCATTTTGCCCGCTTGTCGCAAGATATGTGCCATGCCAAGCGCGGAGCCAATACAATCGCCATCAGGACTCTCATGCGCGATGCACACGATGCGCTCTGCCGGCTGAATGATCGCCATCGCCTCCTGAACGAGCGCGGGATCGAGTTGATTATGCAGTTCACACGGGATATCACTCATCGTTGCTTCCATCACTCACCGGATGATGCTCCATCTCGCTCTCACGGATAAGCTCAAGTATACGAGTCCCTTCCTGGATTGAGATATCAAGCTTGAACACCAGTTCCGGCATATAGCGCAGCGTGAGGCGGCTCGCAAGCTCGTGACGCAGGAAGCCGGTCGCGTGTTTCAACGCCCGGATCGTATCCTCCTGTTCATTCTCGGAGCCAAGCACGCTTACGAACACCTTGGCATGTCGTAAGTCGCCGCTCACCTCAACCCGCGTGATGCTCGCAAATCCCACACGCGGGTCCTTCACACGCGTGCGCAGCAGGTCGCTCAGTTCCAGCGCGATGAGTTCACCCAGTTTTTCCTGTCGATGTGGATTTGGCATACGTATCGTTCTTTCAAGTAATTCAATTTGGGCGTTATCCGGCGCGCCGGCGCGCCGGATAACGCCCAAATTAAAACGTTGTTATTACTTATGCTCCCGGCTTCACACGCTCTTTCGCATAGGTCTCGATAATATCGCCGATCTCGAATTCGTTGAAGTCTTCGAGGACGATACCGCACTCGTAACCGCCGGAAACCTCGCGCACATCGTCTTTACCACGACGTAGCGAAGCGATTTTGCCGTCGTACACCTTCTCATTCTTACGCGTGATGCGTGCCTGCGAGGAACGAGTAATCTTGCCATCCAGAACGCGACAGCCCGCGATCACCAGATTCTTACCGGCTTTGAACATTTGCTGGACCTCGGCATGGCCTTCGATGACCTCCTGATAGGTCGGCTCGAGCATGCCTTTCAGCGCGGCCTGGATATCGTCTGTTAGCTTATAAATGATATTGTAATAGCGAATATCAACGCCTTCTTTCTGCGCCAGCCGTTGAGCCGCCCCATCAGCCTTGACGTTAAAGCCAATAATGATGGCTCCAGAAGCCGATGCCAGGTGTACATCGGTTTCGTTGATATTGCCAATTCCTTCGTGGATCAGGCGTACCTTGAGATTCTCGTCGCCGATTTTTGTCAGCGCGTTCTTGATGGCCTCCGCGGAACCCTGCACATCGCACTTTAGCACGATATTGAGTTCCTTCACCTGACCCTCCTGCATCTGCATATAGAGAGTATCGAGGCTGACCTGCCCAAGCGGACCCGTTTCGCTGCGGCGCTGCTCCGCAACCTGGGCCGCCATCTGTTTGGCCGTCCGCTCATCCACCACGACCTCGAGACGGTCTCCTGCCTGTGGCACTTCTGGTAAGCCCAGGATGCTAACCGGAGTGCTGGGCGGCGCCTTTTGAATGCGCTTACCCCGGTCGTTGAACATGGCACGCACTTTGCCGGCCATCGCTCCTACCACGATATTGTCGCCCATCTTCAGCGTCCCCTGCTGGATCAGCACGGTCGCGGTCGGGCCTGTATTCTTCTCGAGTTTTGCCTCAATGATTACTCCGGTTGCCGGACGATTCGGGTTAGCCCGGATATCCTGTATCTCGGCCAGCAGCAAGATCATTTCCAGCAGATCATCGATACCGGTCCCTTTACGCGCCGAGACCGGCACGCAGATCACATCACCCCCGTACTCTTCAATCACGATACCGATTTCGGCCAGCTGTTGTTTGACGCGATCAGGATTGGCATCGATTTTATCGATCTTGTTAAGCGCGATGATAATCGGCACTTTCGCGGCTTGCGCGTGGTCGATGGCTTCGCGTGTCTGGGGCATCACGCCGTCGTCAGCTGCCACCACAATGACCGCGATATGCGTCACCTGCGCTCCACGCGCACGCATAGCAGTGAATGCTTCATGACCGGGTGTATCGAGGAAGGTAATTTTCTTGCCGTTGACCTCCACCTGGTACGCGCCGATATGTTGCGTAATGCCGCCTGCCTCACCTGCTGCTACCTTTGTTTTGCGGATGGTATCAAGCAACGAGGTCTTGCCGTGGTCAACGTGCCCCATGATGGTCACAACCGGTGGAATCACCACCATATTGTCTTGATCGCGCGTCGCCATCATAGCCTCGTTTGCCGAAAGACCCTTGCGCGCCCGCTGTACCGCTGGCGATGCCGCAAGCGCGCTTTGTGTCGGCTCAAATCCCAGGTCTTGCGCAACCAGCGCGGCCTTATCATAATCAACCACCTGGTTAATGCTGGCGAAAATGCTATGTTTGATCAGGCCGCGAATGACCTCATTAGGCGTCGCGTGTAGCAGTTCGGCCAGGTCTTTAACGACAATCTGCGGTGGAATCGTGATTGGGCCTGTTGGCTTCTCTTTCACCGCGGCGGCGCGCCGTTCTTGTAGACGCTGCCCGTTTGTGCCATTGCGACCGGCCGGGTGAGCAGTTCCTGGACGTGCCTGGCCGCCTGGCCGGTTGCTGCCTGGATGTGCCGTGGTCGTCGCATGCTGTCCATGTTGAGCAGGACGTTGCTGTGTGATACTGCCAGAACGCGCCGGCGCTGTCGCGGATTGCATCGATGAACTACCGGGATGGACGGTTCGCTGCGCTTGAACGGCCCCACCCTGGCGCTGGACAGGAGCTTGTCGTGGGATTTGTGTTGATGTCGCACGAGCACCGGCTTGTAGGGGCGTACCCCTGTGGTCGCCCTCCACCCTTTTTTCTTTGAGGCCGCCCTCTGATCTTTTGAGGCTGGTCTCCGGTCTTTGCTCCTTGAGGTCGCCCGCTGCTTTAGGCGTTTCGGGCTGTATGGGCGCACTCTTGCGGTCGCCCGCTGCAGGCTTGTGGTCACCCGTTGCCTGTATACGGGCCGGTGGTGTCGTACTGGTAGAGGAGCCACGGCGCGCAGAGGACGGGCTAACCGGTGCTTTCTTGACTTCCTGTTCCTGGCTAACGGGCGAGGCCTGCTCGGATTTTGAGCGAGTACCTGTACGACTGCGTGCCGGGGTTGCTTTCGCCTGCTCGTTTGCATCTGGGGATTCAGATGTGTTTCTCATGAAGATGACCCCCTTCTATATAAGGTTACGCCACCAGGGGTAGCGAGAATCTCTCTTCACAGCCACACAAAAAGACTGTCGCCTTCATAGAGAAGGTGACAGTCCCTCGTTGGTGCAGTGCCAGGCATATATTCGTCTGCGCTCTCAGGCCTAAGGCCTGTGGCCTATGGTTTAACAGGTCATAGCTGTCGCTCCGCAAACTTTGCCAAAACTGCCCTCCAACCGGGGGGCTGTGCCTCTAACAAGAGTAGAGATATAATGACTCATAGATTTAGATGTGTTTCAAACTTCATCCGGCCAACCGACCAGATGATAAAGCCTTACTTCGATTCATCCCTCATCCATCTATCAATGGATGCAAATGATAACCGGAAAAACTAATGTGCATTTCAGTATAGCGTACTACACGTCTAATTGCAAGAACAAATCAAAACCTACCCGTTATTCCGCTTTAGCACTCTTGTTTTTAGCGTTTGCAGGTACTTTTGCTTCCGGCTGCGCGGGCTCATCTTTAGGCAGCGTCGCGATGAACGCTTCCAGACCCGCGCGGTCTTCATCAGAGATCGTGACTTCAAATTCCTGCTCGATGCGCTTTTTCTTGATGGCATTTTCCCAGCAAGAAAGCCGGGCGCACAGGTAGGCCCCGCGCCCAGATTTCTTGCCGGTTGCATCCACAAACACATGCCCATCGGGCGTGCGCACGACACGCAGCAGCTCACGCTTCGGCTTCGTTACCCGGCAAGAGATGCAGCTGCGCAAGGGAACATGTTTTGGCCGCTTCACCTGCTTATTCGCTGTCTTCGCCATACCTCCCTCCCTCCCGTATGTTCCACCCTTACCACTTACTCATCATCATCGAGTGGCGCCGTATAGCGTCCGCCCCCGCGCTGGTGCGAACGCCTTGAGCCGCTTTCACGGTCGCCCCGCTCATAACGGTTTTGCGAGCGATCGCGATCTCCGCGTTCGCGCCGGCCGCTGTGCGTGGATATAGGCTCGCGCCTCTCCTCAAGTTGCTCTTCGAATACCTCACCCTCAGCGGGTTTTGTAACATCCACGCGCCACCCGGTCAATTTTGCCGCTAACCGCGCATTTTGACCATCTTTACCAATGGCTAGCGAAAGTTGCCTTTCGGGTACCGTGACCACCGCCGTGTGATCCGACTCGCGCAATTCCACTCTCAAAGGTTTCACAGGACTGAGTGCGTTGGCCACGAATGTCGCGGGATCAGAACTCCACTGGATAATATCGATCTTCTCATCGTTGAGTTCATGTACGATATTATTGATGCGCGAGCCGCGCACGCCAACGCATGAACCAATAGGGTCTAACCCCTCCTGGCGAGAAACCACCGCAACCTTTGAGCGGCTGCCCGGCTCGCGCGCGATGGCCTTGATCTCGACGGTTCCCTCGTAAATTTCCGGCACTTCCGACTCGAAGAGACGGCGTACGAGGTCGCGATGCGTGCGGGAGACCATGATTTGCAGCATACGCCCCTGGACGCGGCGCACATCATAGACGTAGACACGCAGGCGCTGCCCAACGCGGTAGCGTTCGGTTGGAACTTCCTCGCCTGGGGGCATCACGCCCTCTACGCGCTCAGCCTTATCGAAATCCAGCAGCCAGCCGCGGGTCGGGTCCTTGCGTGTGAGGGTGCCGAGACGAATTTCGCCAATCCAGTCCTTGAGCTGATCGTAGAGGTGCTCATGCTCGGCCTCGCGAATGCGTTGTAAGATCACCTGTTTGGCCGTCTGGGCAGGAATACGCGCGAAGATGAATGATGAATCGACATCAATAGTCTGCCCAAGCGCGGCACGCGGCACCAGCCGTTGTGCCTCAGCCAGCGAGATTTCCTCGTTGGGATCGCTCACCTGTGCCACAACGCGCTTCGCTGCCCAGACTCGCACCTCGCCATTTTTATCTACCTCGATGCGAATATTTTCACCGCCGCCGAAGCTCTTGCGATAGGCCGATAGCAGGGCAGTGGCAACAGTTTCCATCACTACCTCGCGGGGCAGTCCCTTTTCGGCAATTAATTGTGCGATAGCCGCCTGAAATTCGCTCCTCATATGCCATATCCCTCCCGCTGGTCGCCTGGTAGACACCTGAATGTCGGTTTTTCGAGTGCAAGTTCCGATGCATTCTCTTCGCCTCTCTTCAAAGAGGACGATGCCTGCACCAGTTCAACGGATAAAACGTCTCAAGCAAACAGAAAAGTGGGCTAGGGCACCCACTTTTTCCAAAAGGTTTTCCTCGATTCTGTGCGTATTATAGCATATTCTGAGTGGTAAAGCAACCTTAACATAAGGCCAGGCAGGGCCATGAAAAGTCCTGTGAATGAGCGTGCATTTGCCCTTTTCTCGCGTAAGATTTTGACCTGGAATGACCAAACTTTTAAATGGCCCTGGGATTGGCTATTTCCGTTTGATTAGTTTGCCTTATTCTGGTAGAATTTGACAATCAACGGAAGGAGTGGTGTTAAGGATGCTTCAGCAGGAGTTAGGAATAGTAGCTAAAAATACAAACAAGTTGCTCCAGGGAGATCAAGCAATTCATAGTTGGTACAGATTTGTCCTTTCGTATCCTCCTCATCTTGTTCGTGATTATCTTCACCGATTTGGAGTGGATGCTTCACATATAGTCCTTGATCCGTTTTGTGGTACAGGGACTACGCTTGTTGAATGCAAAAAACTTGGAATAAAAAGTATAGGTATTGAAGCTCATCCTATGACTTGTTTTGCCTCGCGGGTGAAAACTGATTGGTCGCCCGCACCTGATGCTCTCTTAGCTCATGCTCGAAAGATTGCCAAAGCTGTTTCAACTGAATTAGAGCGAAGCGGATTAGAGAACTATGGCTTATTTCAAGATCATTCTGCTGATTCGGAAATATCTCTAAAAACTCTTCCCCCTGATCAGGCTGGGCTAATTTTGAAAGACTCGATTAGTCCGCTTCCCCTACATAAAGTACTGATTCTCCTCGATTTTATCGAACAATTTCGAGATGCTTCTTTTTACGATCATGAACGCCTCGCTTTAGCGCAAGCGCTCGTCACTTCTATAGGGAATTTACGATTTGGCCCTGAAGTAGGTCTAGGAGTAATTAAAAAAGATGCCAACGTGGTAAACGAATGGCTAAAAGTGGTTCAAGTGATGACTGCTCATCTACAACAGATGCAGGGCAAGGATTTTGCTGAAAGCATTGTCTACAATGCAGATGCCAGACAGGTTAGTGAGTTAATTGCTCCCAATTCTATAGATGTAGTGTTCACATCCCCTCCTTACCCCAATGAAAAAGACTATACACGAACAACCCGTTTAGAATCAGTACTGCTTGGCTTTTTACTCTCTAAGGGCGATTTGCGTAGAGTCAAACAAAATCTATTACGCTCAAACACTCGAAATGTTTTTGTTCATGATACGGATGATCGGTGGGCTCAAGAATTTCCAGAGATTATGAGTCTTGCCGACCAAATAGAGAGGCGACGGATTGAACTTCAGAAGACATCTGGATTTGAAAGGCTTTATTCGCGGGTAACAAAGTTATTCTTTGGAGGTATGGCTCGCCATTTGTCAGGTTTGCGATCTCTTTTGCGACCGGGTGCTATGTTAGGCTATGTGGTAGGCGATCAGGCTTCTTATTTTCAGATAATGATTCGTACAGGGCAGCTTCTTGCACGGATAGCAGAGTCGTTGGGTTACGAAGTCGTTAGTATCGATCCATTTCGTACAAGGGTGGCGACGGCTACCCAGTCTTTTCTTTCTGAAGAAGTCGTAGTCCTTCGTTGGCCTGGTTCAGAAGTTTCTCTGCATTATAAGGGAGTAGAGATGAGTGAATATCCTCAATATGATTCAAATTTGTTTGGAGAGAAGTTAGCGGAATCAAGGGAAAAATATATGGAAGATGTAGAAGAAATGGAAGATACAGGAGAGGAAGATGAGATTCCCTCCACTTCCAGGAAAAAGCAAGATACGAGGTACGGACAAATTGTAGAGTATATATTTTTTTCAGCATTATCAAGAAGGTGACGAAAAGGTTGATTTTGGAAGAGAGGAAATTCATACAGCCGCCGATGCGCTGGGAGTTAAAAGAATTAAGAATTTAGGAGACCTCAATTATTCCTTCCGCTACCGGAATGTTCTTCCCCTTTCAGTTCGTAATAAAGCTCCTGAAGGGAAAGCATGGGTTATTCGCTCAACTGGTAGATCACAATATAGCTTTGTAGCGCTCGATGAGGAATTAGTGGATATTCAACCTAAAAAGTCGCTGACTGAGACTAAGATAGCCGATGCGACTCCCGGGATCGTTTTGAAGTATACAAAACGAGATGAGCAGGCACTGCTAGCAAAGTTACGCTATAATCGTTTAATAGATATATTTACCGGAGTAACTTGTTATTCCTTTCAAAACCATTTACGAACAACGGTACCAGGAATTGGACAG
The DNA here is from genome assembly GCA_035653615.1 of Ktedonobacteraceae bacterium. Taxonomy (NCBI): domain Bacteria; kingdom Bacillati; phylum Chloroflexota; class Ktedonobacteria; order Ktedonobacterales; family Ktedonobacteraceae; species Ktedonobacteraceae bacterium. The sequence continues at coordinate 37,890 of DASRBN010000033.1, forward strand.
GTTGAGACAGATGAAATTTATATAGGCGTCGATAAAAAAGGAGCACACTATGTCTTTCCGGTACAAGCAAAAGGTGGGAATGATAAGTTGGGAATAGTACAAATTGAGCAGGATTATGCCCTCTGTACTCATAGGTTTCCCCGGTATGTCAGGTGCCCCCCAATTGCTGCACAGTTTATAGCGGGTGATTTGATAGCCTTGTTTGAGTTTGAAAATACTGATCAGGGGATCAGGATAGCAAATGAGAGGCACTACCGGCTTGTTCCTCATCAGGATTTGAAGCCGTCGGATTTGGAGACTTACTCAACTCGTCCCTCGACGGATTAGTAGATATTACAAGGTTTCTAGGTAGGTTACGGGTGAGTAATCAAACGTGGACGCCTATAAAAGTAGGCCGCTTGCCCACGACCGTTTCATTCGTTCCTCGGAGCAATCTCCCTACACTTCCCTCGTCCCTTATGTCATAATACATACAGACGGATAATAGCATCATCAGGCGTCCCGCAACTTGAATTTGTAGGAAAGGCAGGTTTGTATGGGGCAATATGCACGAGATGAAGCCGCGCTGGACTATCACGAAGTGGACTACTACTACGACTCTCATGCGACGACGGAAGATTTGATGGGGGAAACATCATATCATTCCGAACTCGCGGCTTATCTCAAGCACGTTTTGCGCTGGATGTATCGAGGGCAGGTATACGCAATCTATGATAATCTCAACCATTATCAAACCCTTGACACAATGGAGTATCCCATTGCGCCTGATGTTGCGGTTATCAAGGGAGAGGTACAGCGTACGCGCAGGAGCTGGACGGTAGGTAAGACAGGCTCCGCTCCTCACGTGGTCTTTGAGATCGCCTCAAACGAGACCTGGCGTAATGATCTGCTGAAAAAGCCTCAAAAATATTACAGTATGGGCGTAGAAGAGTATTATCTCTATGATCCAGAGACGCCTCAGCATCTTAAATACAAAGGCCGCCGCCTGGTCGGTTGGAAACGCAACCGCGACAAGAAGATGATGGAGGAAATGCAGCCGGACGAGCAAGGCCGCCTCTGGAGCGAGCAACTACAAAGTTTCCTGATACCCGATGACGAGTATCTGCGCCTCTATGACGCTGATGGGCAGCGTCGCCTGACCGAGGCTGAAGCTCGCGAACAACACGAACGGGAACTTGAGCAAAAAACATGGTCGCTCGAACATAGAACTCGCTTGCTTGAGCAAAAAGCGCGCCAATCCGAGGAGAAAGCGCGTCTACTGGCAGAGAAATTGCGCTCGCTTGGCATCGATCCAGAAGAGATTTAGTACATACAAAAGGAGTCTATCAATGGCTGTCGCACATATCGCCGAAGACGAACAGGCAATTATCGAAGCAATACACGAGATCGCTGTGGAGCGTGTGGCTCCCCGCGCCGCCGAAATCGACCATACAGGAGAGTATCCCTGGGATATGAAAGAACTACTGGCCCAGCAGGATATCCTGGCCATGCCGTTCCCGGTCGAATATGGCGGCATCGGAGCCAGCGAACTGGCGGTTTTGATGGCAATTGAGGAACTCTCCCGCCATTGTGCCACGACCGGCCTGATTCTGGCCGTGCAGCAGCTTGGCGCGCTGCCGATCATGTTGGCGGGCAATGAGGCACAGAAGCGCAAGTATTTGCCACCCCTGGCCAGCGGTGAGTGGCTTGCCGCCTTTGGACTGACCGAATCAGGCTCCGGTTCCGATGCCGGCGCTATGCAAACCATGGCCGTGCGCAAAGGCGATAAGTACATCCTCAATGGTTCCAAACGCTTTATTACCAATGGTGGTCTTGCCCAGGTGAACTCCGTCTTCGCCATTACTGACCGCGAGAAAGATACGCGCGGCATCAGCGCCTTCATTGTGGAGAAAGACTTCCCAGGCTTTTCCGTTGGTCGCATCGAGGATAAGATGGGCATTAAGGGATCGCAGACGGCAGAGTTGATCTTCACGGATTGCGAAGTACCCGCCGAAAATCTGCTGGGGCAGGAAGGCGATGGTTTCAAAATCGCCATGATGACGCTTGACCGCACGCGTCCCGGCATCGGTGCGCAGGCGCTCGGCATCGCCCAGGGAGCATTAGACCTGGCCGTTTCCTACTCCAAACAGCGCATCCAGTTTGGCAAACCCATCGCAGAAAACCAGGGCATTCAGTTCATGCTGGCGGATATGGCCACCAAGGTCGAAGCCGCGCGTTTGCTGGTCTACAATGCCGCGGAAATGATCGACCGCGGCGAAAAACACTTCAGTAAGTACTCGTCGATGGCCAAGATGTACGCCTCGGATATCGCCATGGAAGTGACCAACGATGCAATTCAAATCCTTGGCGGCTACGGGTATATGAAGGAATACCCGGCAGAGCGGATGATGCGCGATGCCAAAATCACCCAGATTTATGAAGGGACGAACCAGATTCAACGCCTGGTGATCGCGCGTGATTTGTTAAGGTAGGAAGAACTGTGCGTGAAATAACGATATTCAGTGGGTCTGCTCATATTGAACTCGCAAAAGAGATTTGTAAAAACCTGGATGTGCCGCTTTCTCCAAGCACCATCCGGCATTTCGGCAACGATTGCCTGTATGTACAACTGAATGCCAATTGTCGCGAGGCCGATGTCTTTCTCATTCAGCCGCTCGTTCCACCTGTACAGGAAAACCTGGTCGAACTGCTGTTCATGCTGGATGCGGCCAGGGGTGCTTCTGCCGCGCGCACAACGGCGGTCATTCCTTATTATGCCTATGCCCGCTCAGATAAAAAGGATGCCCCGCGCATCTCTATCGCGGGCCGCCTGGTCGCCGACCTGCTGGTAACAGCTGGGGCCAATCGTGTTTTGACCATGACGCTGCACTCGCCCCAGGTGCATGGCTTCTTCAGCGTCCCCACGGACAGCCTGAACGCGCTCAACGTGCTGGCAGGATACTTCCGTGGCCGCGACCTGGCGAACACCGTCGTCGTCTCCCCTGACCTGGGACGCGCCAAGACCGCTTCGCATTTCGCGCGCATGCTCAGACTTCCAGTCGCGGCGGGTAGCAAGGAACGTCTCAGCGATGACAAGGTTGTGGTAGAGGCCATTGTCGGCGATGTCGAGGGCAAAAATGTGATCATCATCGACGACGAGATCGCCAACGGTACCACAATCATCGAGATTTTGAGGCGCCTGCGCGAGTTCCATATCGGTCGTGTCACCGTTGTTTGCACGCATGGCCTCTTTACCGGCAATGCTATTCAAAAACTGCGCGAACAGCCGGATATCGTAGAAATCGTCACTACCAATACCGTGCCGATACCGCCCGAAAAGCGCCTGCCCAATATGACCATCCTCTCCATTGCGCCTCTGATGGCCGAAACGATACGGCGCATTCACATTGGTGAATCCGTGAGTACATTGTTCGTGAATGCGGTGTGAGCAACTATCGTGCAGAGGAATGAACATACTATTCCACAACGCTTCTGCTTCCTCTGCATATTTCTTTTATATGCATGCAGGCTGTACAATATAGTCGAATCTCCTATTGACAGACCGGCACTCCATTCATACACTTCAAATCAGGCGAGCGTTGTTTATTTCCTTTCAGCCAAAGGAGAACCAATGATGAAGAAACTCCTCGTTCTCACAGCATCAATCTCACTCGTAGTAGGTGTCATTATAGGTATGTTCTTGAGCTTGCGTACCGGCTCAACGGTCAGCGCTAATAGCGGGCAAACGATCCATGTTGTCGAGCATGCCATCACCGATACTGTGCAACACTTTCATCCACCCCATGATTCGCTCGGCGACGTGTTAGCTTTCCACAATCCTGTCTTCGATGCTCAGGACAAGAAACAGGTCGGCGAGGATAATGGTCAGTGCATTCGTACCGTAGTCAAGGGTAAGAAGGAATGGGAGTGTTTCTGGACAGTCTTCCTCGCGCAGGGCCAGATCACGGTCGAGGGGCCATACTATGACGATGGTACCGATTCGACACTGGCAATCACAGGTGGCACAGGTGCCTTTATGGAAGCGAAAGGGCAGATGTTACTGCACGCCACGGGCAATCCTCCCGGCTCCGAATACGACTTTATCTACATGCTGGCAGACTAGAGGATTCCTAAATAGAGGGTAAAGCAGCATCTGAGGATGAAAGGGCAACAAACTTACCAGATCGCCCTTTCATTGCATTTACTTTTTGGGGAAAAACTGCTCAACGTGTACTGTCAGTCCCGCTACAATCTGTGAGGGTAGCGTTGCCTGTCCGCGAAAGACGCCGAGCGAATGGTATTCGCCACCCTCTAAGATCAATACTTCAACCGAGCGGGTTCCGGGATCGACGATCCAATATTCGATCACGCCTGCTTGCGTATAGGCATAATATTTTTTGTTGCGGTCTTGAATTGCTGTAATGGGTGATGAAACTTCGACGACAAGGTCAGGCGCACCGGCAATGTATGAATCCTGGACCTTCGCCAGCCCAGCATTCAATATGACGAAAACATCGGGTTGAACGACTGTGTTGGGCGATAACATGACATCGGTAGGCGCCTCTAGCACCAATCCAGGCCGGTATCTTCAATACAGGTACATAGGTAACGATAGATGCGCCCTGCAATTCTCTGGTGCGGTATGCTTGGCGAAGGCGTCATATACAGGACTCCATTCACAATTTCGTATCGCTTCCCATCGTCAGGCAAGGCAGCATAGTGATTATAGGTCCACTGTCCTTGTCTGGAGCCTGGGACCCAGTCAGCAGGAGTGACTACCGCCAGTCTATCGCTTGTTGTTGTCATACCAATCCTGCCTTTCAGCTAATGGGATGCGTATCGCCAGTAGGAGCAAAAGGCTCAGCTACATGGCTATGCTACCTTTGTAGCATATTTTCGTTTGTCTGCCAACCCCCTTGAGCATAGGATTACGTACTATCCAGCCTCTATTGCCCTTGCGACGATCTCGGAGATATCCTCGACCTGCAGCTTCTCTTCGGCCTCTACGCCTTTCACGCCATCGTCGAACATCGTAATGCAGAACGGACAGGCCGCGGCCAGCACTTCCGCACCCGTACTTAGCGCCTCGTTCACGCGCGTTTGATTGATGCGCTTGCCGATGCGCTCCTCCATCCAGGCGCGCCCGCCTCCTCCACCGCAGCAGAAGCTCTTGTTACGATTGCGTGCCATCTCGCTGATACCGTTTGAGTTGAGAACGGTCAGCACGCGGCGCGGCTCCTCGTAGATATCGTTGTAGCGCCCGATGTAACAGGGATCATGGTAGGTCAGTTTGCGTTGATCGAAGCCTTCGGGCAACTTGATTTTTCCGCCGGTCAGCAATTGGTCGATAAAGACCGTATGATGCACAACCTCATAATCGCCGCCCAGCTGGGGGTACTCGTTCTTTATAGTATTGAAGCAGTGCGGGCAGGCCGTAATAATCGTGCGATGCTTGAGCGTTGGGCCTGCTGTGTCGCTGCCGGGCGCGTGTCCATTCTGCCCATTGCCGGAATTCCCTGAGAGATTGAATCCATAGCCGTTTAGCGTCTCAATGTTTTGCTGCGCCATCATCTGCCACAAATACTCGTTACCAATACGCCTGGCGGGATCGCCCGTACACGATTCTTCGGGGCCGAGAATGGCAAAGTTCACTTTCGCGGCTTGCAGTATTTTGACGACGGCCGTAGCCACGCGCTGGTTGCGCCTGTCGAACGAGCCCATGCAGCCAACCCAGTACAACACGTCAGCTTCGGGATTCTCCGCCATCAGCGGCACGCCCAATCCTTCGGCCCAGTCCGCCCGTTTATCGTTGCTGATTTCCCATGGGTTCGCGTTGCGCTCGATATTGTTGAAGAGCGGCGTTACCTCGGTCGGAAATTCGCTCTCCTCCATCACCAGGTGACGGCGCATATCGACGATCTTCGGCACGTGTTCAATCGAGACCGGGCAGATCTCCATGCAGGCGCGGCAGGTAGTGCAGGCCCACAGAGCGTCATTGGTAATAATGCCGCCAACCATCGGCTCGTGATGAGCGGCTTTCTCTTTCGCCGTCTCATCAAGCGGCACTCCGGCTACCCCCAATTTTGACCACAGCGTATTTTCACCAAGAATCTCCGCGCTCCGCACAAACAGCGCCTCTTTGACGCCCAGGACGATTTCCTTCGGGAAAAGCGGCTTATCTGTATTTGTGGCGGGACAGACGGTATTACAGCGCCCGCATTCGGTGCAGGCATAGCCGTCAAGCAGCTGCTTCCACGTGAATTGCTCTGCTTTTGAGACGCCGTAGTCCTCGCGCTCCTCTAAATTCTCCATCAAGGGCAGCGCGCCCTTCGGTTTGTAGTTGCGGAAGAAGACGTTGAAAGGCGTTGCCATCAGGTGCAGGTGCTTGGAACGCGGCAGATAGGTCAGGAAATAGAGAACGGTCAGAATATGCGCCCACCAGAAGAAACGATACAGGATAGTAGTATCACGCGTGCCCAGTCCGCTGAACCACGGTCCGATCCACGAACCGATCAGCGTCCATGCGGCCCCATTGCTCGCGGCATACTCGAATCCCTCCAGCAGGGACAGGGTCACAATGACGAGCAGGATCAATCCCAGGATGATAAAACCGTCCCATGGCCCATGCAGAAAGCTTCTCAGTTGCCTCGGACGCACCACGGCACGCCGGAAAGCGAACACGATCAAAGCAACCGCTACCAGAATCACGAAAATATCCAGCACGATACTGAATGCGCGATTACCACCGAGTACAGGTAGCGAGGCGTTGAACGCTCCAAGCATCAAGTTAAGCAGCCCGAACTGGATGATGACGAAGCCCCAGAAAGTAAAGAAGTGTGCGAGGCCGGGGATGGGGTCGCGCAGCACGCCTTGCTGCCCAAGCACCGTCAGGAAGAATTCGCCGATGCGATCATCGATATGATCGGTGCGATCCTCAGGCCGCGCCTTTGCCAGCAAAGCGACTAATCTGCCCGCTCGAATACCAAATATGATAAGTGCCCCGATGAATACGAGTACAAATATCGCGGCACCGACCCAGCCCCCGGTTGGCGATATGACAGGGGGAGTCATAACATGAACCTCCATTTCTGATTACCACTGTTCATGGTCAAGCCCTGCAACCCACATAAGGTGAACTGCTTGATCCTGCTTGAAGGAAAGTACCAACACACTCGTGTCTAACAAGTAGCTAGTACTCATCTGGCTCAATCCTTTCGCAGTCTTCTATCGCACGCTCCATTTCTTCTGCATCTTCCGGCGGTAATGTAAAACGCAACAAAACTTTACCTGGTGTCCCTGCTGGTAGCTCTGACTTAGGCAAAGACTTCAGAAACGGGTCGGTCTCTTTAAGCATGTGGGCATATGCCAATAATCGACGTTGATCGTCGAGCGAGAGGCTGTCAACAATTTCGTGAAGCTCTTCACTTACTGTTGCCATTCTTTATCCTCCTGTTTCTTTTTCCTGGTAAACGTCATGCGCCTCCGTCGCACCCCCACCGATGAAAATCGAAGGGGAATTTTCAGAAGAATCTCTTGCCCTATTATAGCATGGGATGCGTTTCCGGGCAGCAAACCAGGTTCTCCTACCTGTGAGGCGATTGGGGAAGTCCATCATCTAGCCCTTACGCTCCAGGCGCAATCGCCCCACCAGAAGGAGTTCACCAATTATTGTGCCTTGCGTTTCTTCACTTCCTGTGTCAGCTGAGGCAAAATGGTCAATACATCGCCGATGACGCCAAAATCGGCGACGGAGAAGATGGGCGCGTGTTCGTCCCTGTTGATGGCCACAATATATTTAGAGCCTTTCATGCCCGCCAGGTGTTGAATAGCACCACTGATGCCGCAGGCGATGTAGAGCGTCGGCTTGACCGTCTTCCCTGTCTGACCAACCTGGTAGCTGTATGGAACCCAACCGGCATCGACAATGGCGCGAGTCGCTCCGGCAGCGCCACCTAACGCAGTTGCCAGTTCCTCAACCAGGCGGAAGTTCTCCGGCTTGCCAAGTCCGCGCCCGCCACTAACAATCACCGTCGCATCCTCAAGCGCCGGGCCTTCGCTCTGCACCTCGATACGCTCCAGAATCTTGATCTGCTGCGATTCAGCATTGAGCGCGATATTCAACATTTCGACCTCAGCGGTCTTGCCCTCGTGTCGTTCCACCGAAAACGCCTTCGGGCGTGCCAGCACGATGCCCGTTCCCGATTTGGGGAAAGTAGCAGTTACCACGTTCTCACCGCCCCACGGCACCGTTACCAGCAGGGTATCTCCATCAAATTGCAGATCCGTGGCATCGGTAATCAGGCCCATGTTGTTGCGTACATCCAGCCGGGCAGCTATATCGCGTAAATCATAGGTCGTGGCCAGCAGCAAAAGCGCCGGTTGATGTTGCTGCAATAACTGGCTGATCGTATCAACGGCCGGCAACGTCAGATAATCATCATAGGCGGCATCGGCGTGCGCATAAACCTTCTCGGCTCCATATTCTCCCAGCGTTGGAGCAACTTCAGCAGCGGCCGATCCAAGCACGATAGCCTCGGCGCGCCCCAGTTGCGCGGCCTTACTCAGCACTTCCAGCGAAGAGCGAGCAGGCTTGCCATCCTCCAATTCAACCAGCACCCAGATAGTATTTGGCATACGAGTTCATCTCCCTCTAACTAATGCATTTGCGCTTGACGTTTTCGGATTTAGCAGTATTTAGGGATTGAAACAACTAAAGCAACTGGTGACGCTGCAAAAAGTCCGCAATCGCCTGCGCGCCGTTTCCCTCATCCTTTATTACCTGGCCGGCAGCACGAGCCTCGACTTTTCCTATAGTCACAACACGCTCGCGCGCGCCGGCCTCGCCAACGTCAGAAGCATCAATGCCCAGGTCGGCAAGGCTCAACTGGCTGAATGGCTTCTTCTTTGCTCCCATAATCCCTTTCATCGTGGGATAAATAGCCTCGAATGAGCCGCTGGCGATGGTGACGACGGCAGGAAGTGGGCATTCAACGGTCTGGTAACCGGTCAGGGTAACACGTTTGATAACCGCTTTCTGGCCCTGGATGTTGATCTCGCGCGCAAAAGTAAGCTGGGGGATGCCCAGAAATTCCGCGATGCCACCGGGAACCATACCAGTATAGCCATCGGTACTCTCGGTCGAGCAGAAGATCAGGTCCGCGCCCTCTTTCTTCAGTACTGCTGCCAGCACGCGCGCTGTACTGAGCGCATCAGAACCGGCCAGCGCGGGATCTGTTACCAGGATTGCCCTATCCACGCCCATGGCCAGCGAGCGGCGCATGGCTTCCTGCGCGCTGGCAGGCCCCATGGAAACGGCCGTCAATTCGCTGTTGCCAATCGTATCTCTCAATTTAATGGCCGCGGAGATGGTGCTTTCATCGCCCGGGTCAAGTACAAGCGAGACACCGCTGCGCACGAGCCGTTTGGTGTTCGGATCGAGCTTGCTAACGACGGTGTTAGGGTCAGGAATCTGTTTGATACAGACATACATCTTCATCGTAGTATTGCCTCAACTTTTTTATGTACCCCGTGGGGACAGCCCTTTGTACCTGTCCTCAACAATGGTTTCAGGACAGGCACAAGGCGCTGTCCCTACAAAAGCGTAGGAAAATAGGCGCGCCCAGAGGGGCCACCACATGCCGGATAAATCTTGGACTCTACGGTCGCCCGCTATAGGGGCCGTTGCAGTCGCCTGCTCCGGCTATCCTATTGTACCTGTAAGCAAAAGAGGGTGTCAACGTTGCTGGCTAACAGGGACAGGGTCTATGTGATGTTTGGTATTGTGATGGGAATGTATCCCAGACTATGCTGCTATCGTGTAAAAGAAATGAGCAACGCTCTATTTAAGGGAAAGGAATAATCAAAATGAAGCCACGACGACTTGGAAATACGGATATGGATATTACGCCCATTGGCTTTGGGGCCTGGGCAGTTGGTGGAGGCGGCTATCGATTCGGTTGGGGACCACAGGATGACGAACAATCCATGGCCGCCATCCATCGCGCGCTTGACCTCGGCATCAATTGGATCGATACGGCGGCCGTCTATGGACTCGGCCATTCGGAAGAGATCGTTGGCCGCGTCTTGAAGGACCGCGCGGAGCGACCCTACGTGTTTACAAAGTGCGCGCGCGTCTGGAATGACCGCGGCGAGATCAGCGGCAACTTGAAAGCGGCATCGATCAGGCGTGAGTGCGAGGCGAGCCTGCGCCGTCTGCAAGTAGAGGCTATTGATCTCTACCAGATGCACTGGCCGGACCCTGAGCAAGATATCGAAGAGGGATGGGAGACGATGGCCCAGCTTAAACGGGAAGGCAAGGTGCGCTTTATCGGCGTCTCGAACTTCACCGTCGAGCAGATGCAACGCATTATGCGGATCGCTCCTATCAGTTCGCTGCAGCCGCCGTATTCCTTAATCAAGCGAGATGTCGAGCAAGAAATTCTGCCATTTTGCCAGGAAAATGACATAGGCGTCATTGTCTATTCTCCCATGATGTCCGGCCTGCTCACCGGTACAATGACTCGCGAGCGCATCAAGAAGCTACCCGAAGATGACTGGCGTAGGCGCGATCCCGAATTTCAGGAGCCTCGCCTGTCACGCAACCTGGCGCTGGTGGAAAAGCTAGGTGAGATCGCCTACCTGCATGGACGCACTGTCGGTGAGGTTGCTATTGCCTGGACGCTGGCAAACCCCGCCGTAACCGCAGCCATCGTAGGAGCGCGTAACCCCGACCAGGTCGACGGTATCATCGGAGCCGCCGAGTTCCGTCTCACTCACTTAGAACTGAGCGAGATCGAGAAATTCCTGCAAGAAAATCCCTGATGCCAGGGCGACTGTAGGGACAGTCCCTGGTGCCTGTCCTGCTCAGGTTTGCCGTCACCCTGGCTTCTGCCGGTTCCTGCCTCAACATCGACCGCGTATTGTTGAGTTTGACATAACTCCTAAAGTTTGTTACCTTTATTCTTAACGTTGACTTAACACTTGCTTTAGCACCCGTGGCTCTATAAAGCGCGAAGGCGAGTGAGAAAGTGACGTATTTGTACGTAGGAATTGTAATGCTGTTGATTAGCAGAATATTTTTTGAGGCTGCCCAGCTGAGCAACCTCTGTTAGTCGTTGCTCGACTAACCGCAAGGAGGGTCTTATGCCAGTCTATGATCGTCGTAACCGTCGGGACCTGGATCAACTCGTCGAAGAGTATGTCTCCACAAACAAAATTAACAGGCGCCAGTTTTTGAAGCGAGCCACCGCGGCCGGTCTGAGCCTCAGCGCAGCTTCTTCGCTCCTGGCTGCCTGTGGTGGTGGTAGTTCGGGTGGGGTTAATAGCAGCGGTACCCCAACGAAAGTCTCATCCATTGACGCGCTGACCGAATGGAGCGGTGAAGAGCTTGATTCCTTCAACGCCATCAACGCGGCATTCACCCAGAAGACCGGCATTAAAGTCAACGTCGAATCAACACGTGACCTGCTCACCGTTCTGACAACGCGTGTGCGCGGCAATAATCCGCCCGATATTGCTGGTATGCCCTCATTGACCCTATTCCAACAGTTGGGCTCTCAAGGGAAACTGCTAAACCTGGATTCCATTGTAGGAAACGAATACTCGCAGAACTATGCTCCGACCTGGCGCCAGCTAGCTTCCGTCAACGGCCACATCTATGCTGTCTTGCCGAAAGCCAACACCAAGGGCACCATATGGTATAGTCCCAAGGTCTTCCAGGCCAATGGCTATAGCATTCCCACAGACTGGAATGGCTTGATCAGCCTATCAAACCAGATCGCCAGCAGTGGTAAATACCCCTGGTCGATGGGTGTGGAGAGTTCTGGCTCCAGCGGGTGGCCCGGTGCCGACTGGATTGACCAGATCTATATCAACCTTAATGGCCCTGATCTGTATGACCAGTGGGTTGCTCACAAGATCCCCTGGACGCACAACAGCATCAAAAGTGCGTTCCAGATGTTTGGCCAGATTGTCAACGGCAAACACTACATCAATGGCGCGCCGCAATCTATCCTGGCCACCAACTTCCAGGATGCGTCTTACCTGCCATTTGATAATCCGCCTAAGGCCTACATGTACTACCTGGGTGACTTCACGGAAGGATTCATCACGGCACAGTTCCCCGGTATCAAGGCCGGTACGGATTACAACTTCTTCCCGTTCCCGACCATCAACCCCCAGTACAAAGGCGCGGACACCGGTGGCGCAGACATCATGGCAGCCTTTAAAGACAACGATGGCACGCGCCAGTTCATGGCGTTCATGGCCTCGGCTGACGCGCAGAGCATCTGGGTGAAGCGCGGCGGCGCCACCTCTGTGAACAAAGCCGTACCTCTGAGTGACTATCCCACCGATGTCGCGCGTAATTCCGCCATGCAGTTGACTCAGGCTACCTCGTTTAGAGTTGGCGCCGATGACTTGATGCCTGCCGCCGTAGAAAATGCCTACTGGGCAGCCGTACTGAATTATATCCAGCATCCAGATCAGCTGGATAGCATTCTCAGTTCCATGGAAAACACAGCGTCACAGAACTATAGCTCGTAGGGACCTTAGTGTGCAGAACGGAACCCTGTAGGGACAGTGGCTTGTTCCTGTCCTGGCTGGGGATACACATAACCCTGTAGGGTAGGGACAGCGGCTTGTCCCTGTCCTCCTTGGGGTTCTGATGCCTGTTCTGCGCCCCAACCAGGACAGGGACAAGCCGCTGTCCCTACAGCTCCTACCTGTGTTCTCTGACAACGTAGCGAAGCAGAGCACGTTTCAATTAGTGCAAAGGATGCAAGGTATGGCAATGATAGCTAAAGGGCAATCTCCTGAGACTGTCCTTCCGCAAAAAAAGAAGCCAGGCGGCAGGCAAAGGGGACAGGAATCCCGCATTACCTGGTCGGCCTGGATATGGATCGCGCCGGCCGTGATCTTACTGCTGGCCTTCTTCATCTATCCGCTCATCCAGACCATTATTCTTAGTTTTGAAAAGACCGACCTGTTGGGCAACGTGACCGGATTCGTCGGATGGCAGAATTATAAAGAGATTTTCACCGATCCCAACCTGCTTAACACGCTGAAGAACAACTTGATCTGGCTTGTGCTGGCAACGATTCTGACCGTCGGGTTGGGCCTGGTCATCGCAGTGTTGGTAGACAGAGTGAGGATCGAGGCGTTAGTCAAATCCATGCTGTTCATCCCAATGGCAATCTCGGCCACCGCAGCAGGTATTATCTGGCGCTTCGTCTACGCCTATGTACCGGTTGGTAATGGCAATGAGTATGGTCTGCTCAACGCTTTCCTGGGACTTTTCGGCGCGCAACCCCAGGCCTGGGTCACCGATCAACGCTTCGCCACCTTCTCGCTGATCGTCATTTACGTCTGGATCTGGACCGGCTTTTGCATGGTTATTATCTCTGCGGCCCTCAAAGGCATTCCAGACGATGTCATCGAAGCGGCCAAGATGGATGGCGCGGGCCGTTTTACTATGTTCTGGCGCATCATGGTCCCCATGATCGGCCCGACTCTTGGTGTCGTCATCACCACCATGATCATAAACGTCCTGAAAATCTTTGACGTTGTTTATGTCGTTACCGGCGGTAATTACGGCACTAATGTCGTTGCTGTGCAGTTCTTCCAGGAGTATTTCCTCAATTCCCAGTATGGCATCGGTAGCGCACTGGCAATACTCCTCACCATCGCTATTTTGCCGGTCATGGTCATTAATATTCGCAGAATGCGAGCAGAGGAGAGAGCACGATGAGTACAGAAGTTCCCGTCACAACAGGACAGACTGATGCAGCGGCGATAGCAACAAAGGCATCGCTTACAAGCGAAAAGTCTCAGGCCAGAGGCGGTTACCTGCACGGCTGGTCTGGAACCGTCCTCACGGTCATCGTGGTACTGATCGGCGTCCTCTGGTCGATTCCCACTTTCGGCCTCTTCGTCGCGTCGTTCCTCCCGCCTCAATTGATCACAAGCATAGGCTGGTGGCAGGGTCTGGTGCAGGGGAACTTTACCATCCAAAACTATCAAAACGTCATTCAGGCCAACGGCATGGGTCAGGCTTTCATCAATAGCCTGATCATCTCCATACCCGGCACCATCTTTCCCATGCTGCTCGGCGCTTTTGCCGCCTACGCCTTCGCCTGGATGAAATTTCCGGGACGCGACTGGCTGTTCTTCGGTGTGGTAGCATTGCTGGTCGTTCCTTCGCAGATCGCCTTAGGCCCGATGTACACGCTGTTCTCCGCTATCGGATTGACCGGCACCTACTTTGGAGTCTGGATAGCGCACACCGCCTTTGGCCTGCCTTTCGCCGTCTTCCTGCTGCGCAACTTCTTCGCCGCCTTGCCCAAAGACCTGATGGAGTCAGCGCATATCGATGGCGCCTCCACCTGGCGCGTCTTCTGGACCATCGTCCTGCCCCTGTCGGTACCGGCGCTGGCATCGCTGGCCATCTTCCAGTTTATGTGGGTCTGGAACGACCTGCTCGTCGCCCTCATCTTCCTGGGCGGCAGCCCGAGCGTCGCCCCCATCACGCTGGCAGTGGCCGAGCAGGTTGGCACCTACGGCCAGAACTACCAGATTCTGACCGCCGCTGCCTTCCTCTCCATGGCGCTGCCATTGATCGTCTTCTTCTCGATGCAGCGCTACTTCGTCCGCGGCATCCTGGCCGGCTCGGTCAAGGGATGATAAAAAAGAAAATCCGTTATTGGCCAGCATGAAATGCCAATAACGGATTTTCTTTTTGGCTTCAACCATATATTTTCAGCCAGCGTTCAGCAAATTGTGTATAATGACTCGTAGGGGTCGTACTCTTGTGGTCGCCCGCCCGCGCCCGATTGATTGCGTCCCGAACGGGAGTCGTCACAATTTAATATAGCGCCATCATCGTTGGAGCATCCATGAAGGACCAGCAGGACCAGCAACCTCAAGATGACTTTGAGGTCGAAATAACCGATCTAGACGAACAACTCACGGATACCGATGAACCCCGTAGGGGCCGATTGATCGCGCCCACCGCCGATTTATCGGCTTCTGTGCTCCTACGCCTCTCACAAAAAGCGCAGCTATTGCTTCGTCATCGCAGATATCAATTACTTATCACCACCAGCCTGGCTGTACTCGCAATACTGGTCATTCTTGCAAACACTACCGGTATACGTGATCTCCTGGCCGGTGGTTCTGTTGTTCCATTAAGCAGCCCGGCGGCATCCGGGCCGCAGAATGACCTCTTCTATTTCCAGCTCAATCCGCCCTGGGGTCATCTCTCCATCGACGGACACACTGTCACGCACGTACCCACTGCTGTTAATCAGCCAGCTCTGAGTTTATCGCCTGGTCTGCACAAGCTCCTGTGGCAGGCCGCCCCATTCCGGCCCGTAAGCTGTATCCTGATCGTGCCCGTCATTTCGAACCCTAGCACGTGCAATCATTCCCAGTTTACTCCCAACAACAGCAATCAGCTTGTCTCGCTCGTCGAGCTTCGTGTATCGACCGACCTCCTGGCGCCTGTGCAGCGGGCGGCATTGCTAGCGGCAACGCAAGCCGCGCTGAATCAAGAACAACATAGTCAGATTGTCCTACCCGGCGAGGCCTATGCAGTTCCATCCGAGGTTGCCGATGCCCATCCCAATGGATGCAAGTTAGTGGAGCAGGCCGTATTATGTTTCACGACCGCGCAACAGCCCCTGCGCGCAACGCTGAGTTTTCAGCTAGACACGGACACTTCCTACAATGCTCCATGCTCTGACCCAAACATATGTAGCTTAAATGGCTTCGACTGCCGCTTATTCTGTAGCGTAACTGATCTCCAATGGCCGGATGCGCCGCCCATCGTGTCTGATAATTCCGCCTGGGATGCCATTGCCGTTGTCCATTCCACCTGGCACTATACAACGCTCACAGGGCAAACCGTTGCCAGCAATGAGGCAGATAGTTTTGTCGGTGGCACACAGAATGAACACTTCTTGTCGTTAGCAATCACCTGGGATGGTACAGCATGGCATGCCTCGCTTCTGTCTGCGACATCGCCGACCTTTTTCTTCGTGCCGGTATGTAATTCCGCGATAGGGGATGCTCAGAACCTGGTCAACGACGTAGCAACGAACAATACGCAGATAGGTCTATCATTGCAGTCTGCCTATGGCAGCGATCCTTCTGTAGGCTGCCTGATAGAAGTATCCTGGGAGCGGATTCCATCTGCGACGCCTACCCCTACTTCAACCACGCCCTTACCTCCTGCGGCCTACCTTTTGCACCGTTTCGGCGTCATGATAGCCGCTAACGCCCAGGCGCATAAACTCTGGCCTTTTCTCCCCGTTGCCGATGCCAATGAGCAGCACGCCGTTCAGCAATTGATGCCGTTATTAGCGCCAGGAGAAGTGAGCGTGGGATGATGAAGTTAAACGGCCGGCCCGGTAAACCGGTAATCCAGGCGACCTCGCATGTCCTTCTAAGGTTGGGGAAATCACTGGCTTGTTGCACCCCATAATCATGGCATTACCGATTCTGTCGCCTCACCAGAATTGAAGTAATCACCGCGACCAGCCCGGCGAAGAATAATGGCAGGCCGGTCTGCGCGCTTTGCGTCGCCAACCAGATGATCACGCCCACAACCTCCAGCAGCAGGCCGCCCACAAACAGCAGTGTGATTGCCAGTGACGAGCGTTCAAAAGGAACGCGAATCTCCTGCCGGCCAAAGGTTGGTACGCGCTCCGCTTCACCGCGCTGGGGTACCGGGCGAGGCGCTACCATTTCCTCGAACCCACCCTGTTCAAGCGCCACTTGCGCTGCCGGCGCGAATTGCTCAATCGCCATACGCAGCGCCCCGTACAGGCTCTCTATCTGCTTGCGCCGCGAGCGGATATACACACTGCGTCGCCCCCCTCGAATCTGTAATTCTCGAAAGAGCGGCTCAAATGACTTCTGGCGTAAAGAGATGGCCTGCATAGATGCCAGGGGAATCGCATCCAGAAAAAGCCGCTCGCGCGGAAAAGAGGTGAACACATAGCCAAACAATCGTTGATTGGTAAGAATAATATCGCACGCTATACTGCGCTGGCCCTGCCCGCCATCCCAGATGCCTGGAATAGTGAGAAGTGGCTCCTCCCCAGCCTGCATCTGTGCCCTCAACCCCTTGAGACGCCCGAAAATCCTCTCTGCCGGTTCAAATGTCGTTGCCATTGATCCTTCTCCCTCTCTTTTCAGGGAGATTATAGCACAGAGACATGTTGCAACCATGTCATTCTGAGCGAAGCGAAGAATCTCTGCCCAACTCATAATGCCGGAATAGGCGACGCATTCAGATTCGCAAAGCTATTAGATGCATAATAATTCGACTGGATGGCAGCGGCGAAAGCGCTCTGCGCCGAAGGCGAGGACTCGATGCGCCAATCCGTCTCCTTATCCTCATTGAACCACACCACCGCGCGAATCAGCGGAAACGTGTGCATCAACTGGTTGGAGAAGCCATCCGTAATCCATTGCGCCTTATTCCCATCCTGCTCGGTTGAAGCTGTTTCAGCGATCATCAGAGGTTTAGAAGTGATGCTAAGGATATCATTATAGGTCTGGCCGAAGACTTGCGCGAACGTCTCCCAGGTGTGCGGGCCGATGTTGCCCCAGTTGTAGCCATCCATCGCTGTCCAATCGACATATGCATCGCCTGGATAGACTTCGCGCAGCGGGATACTTTGCGAGTAATCGATATTGGGACTCCACACCCACGTTACATTCGTCACGCCCAGGGAAGTAAAGATATCATGCACGTGTCTCCACGCCTGCACGAATTGTCCCGGCTTATTTCCGTTCACCAGCTCCGACCACGGCATCCAGTTCCCATTCATTTCATGCGCAAAACGTAAGAAGTACGGATGCCCCCAGGCTTTCGAGGCCAGCGCCCATTTCGTGATATACGCGTCAAAATTGCCATTGATGATATTTTGTAAGGCAAATTGCGGCTGATCGGCACCAAATGCCGGATTCCAGGGATCCCAGGTCACCAGTGGAATAGACCCATGATTGCGTATCTCATTCATCCAACTCGGTTGAAAATATTGATAGCCATTGTTGATGCCCCATTGTTGGTACCACATCAGGATCGAGACCGCTTTCTGGGCATCATGTTCAAAAGCCGTCAAATCGGAGAGATACTGGTCGGGCAGATGCACCCCATAATAGACAGACGAGGACTGCGGGCCTGGACTCGGTCCAGGATTCGGATTCGGGTTCGGCGTAGGTGGCTTCCCGCCTGGAGTAGCCGTTGCACGCGCTGTCGCCTGCGCGCTCGGAGTCGCCTCTATACGCGGTATAGAAATCGCTATCGATGTCGCAGTTCCTGTCGCCATCGGGCTTTGTGAGACCTGTGAATTCGTCAACCTGTTTAACGGGGTTGAAACCGGGTTCCATCTCCCGAATGCAGCGCCGACAAAAGCGAAAAAGAGTATAGCCGCCAGCGCTATTCCGCATGCAATGCTCAGCTTGACCTTACGCGTCCTGGCTCGATACCATAACCAGGGGATAGGCCGCGATCTAGACTCTTCCTGCTGATCTTGCAACTCCACATGCAGCGTTTTCTGATCATCAGCCGCGACGAAAAAGCCACGCAGTCTCTGCGTAGGTTGTTCATCCGGCGCCAGCGCTGAATTCCACCCGTGTTGATTGTTGATATCCCATCCATGGGATGGCAGATCGTTCAAACTGATCCCCCTCTGTCAATGTAGGCGTAGAGTGCGGATTGGTAGAGAGTCGATTCATTGCACTCATAACGTCGCCCGCTGCTTTGATCCCCCGAAAGATCAAACGCGAAGTGTATGTTCTGGTAACATCACCAGTACTTGCAAAGATATTACTGGAAAATTTGAAAAGCCGTTTCACATATATAAGAGCGAACCCTTATGATCGCCCACTTTCATTTCACTTTTCATGTAGAGAGCAGCGAAACGATTGTTACTTGCCTGTGCGTAGACTATAATACATGCAGATAATCCGTATGGGCAGCGCCTGGTGCCTGTCCTGGTAGTCCGCAACAGCCAGGCGAGAAGTATCGCGATATGACGCAAAAACAGGAAATCGTCAATACAACTGAAAAGCAGGATACGCTCGTAAAGCATAACGCCCCGAGCAAGCGGGTCAGCGATCATCTTGCCAACGAGCGCACATTTCTGGCCTGGCTGCGTACCGGCCTGGCGACGATAGCCTTTGGCTTTGTAGTGGAGCGCTTTGGTCTGCTGCTGCGAGAACTCGGTTTAAAAGGCAACACTGCCTCGGTTATCCCTGCCCATTACTCCTCGATATTCGGCGTGACGCTTACCTTTCTTGGCGTCATCATGATGGTTGTAGCGCTATTGAATTTTCTACATAATCGCCGCTCCATCGATAAAGAGGATTTCCATCCCCACGTGGGTTTTGCGGTTTTGCTGACCATCATCGCCAGCCTCATAGGCGTGCTACTGGCCATCTACCTGCTACTAACAGGGTGATATATTTTTCTGCAAGAAAAAAGGAAACCGGCGTTCATCAAACGCTGGCTTCCTCTTCTACAAATCGGGAAATGATATCCCTCTAACTCTTCATGGGCTCACCGGTATAGGGATCAAGGAAAAGTGTGCGGAAGTTGGGGTGGAAGAAATCGAACATGTTGTTCAGTGTACCGGCAATCGCATCGGTTGAAGCCTCCCTTACAGTCTTCTGGCAACCTGCGGCATCAAGACAATGCTATCTCGCTCATAGATTGCTATGCCATTCGCATCAATTGTACGCCCGTTGGCCAACTCGAACATAGTCACACGCAAGGCCACAGGTGGGTAGGTTGCCAGCACTATATTGCTGACCGTACTCACTATCTTGCCTTTCTCATCCTTCACCTTGAAAGCGAGCAGCTCATGTCCCTTATGTAGCACCGGCAACCGCCCATCATGGGCCGGATTGATTAGCATCTGGTCATTAGCAATGGTAATCGCGTCGTGCTCTATCGTACTGATCACATTTGTGGTCAGCGCGCGGTATCCATAGACACCCACATTGACGTAAAGCGCATACACCTCGTTAGACTCTGGATCAAAATAGAAATCTTCCACCGTTCCGGCTCTTTTTCCCTCGCTCGGAATGGTGACCGCTATACCGCGTAAATCCGTCCATTTGCGAAAAGAGTTCCTGCCATTCATAAGCTCACGTACTCCTTGTCAGTAAAAATAAATAGAAGGAAAGACCCATTCATCAGTATACAATACCTGGTGAATGGGTCTCCACGGCAATCACAAGCCTATTGCCTCCGAGAACCGAGCAGTTTGTGGAACAGGCCAAAGAGAAGGAAAGTTGGAGGCCATTGTCCCACGAAAATGCTCCAGTCTCGCTGGCGTGCCAGGAAAAGCGCCGCTGAGGCAATGATAGATCCTACTGCCGCCCAATACCAGAATGCTACGGGAACCTGGTCTGTAATACGGAAGTATTGATCTTGCACGTCTTGCGGGCTGCTGATGGTCGAGCCGATTTTGGTAGCCATAAAAATGGTTTCCTTTCTATTGCTTATCTGAACACACGAAGCGCCGGCTTTGTTTTGTGCATATACGTTAGAAAGACGTTCGCGTAGCATAGAATGGGTATACTATGTGATCGTCTTTCCCGCGCATGCACAGTCAGTATACGTGCGGTCGTAGCAAACCGTGTCAATAGGAAACCATGATCGCGCCGCTACCTCGTTCGTGCCAGCGCCTGCTTCGGCGGAATGTGAATCGGGCGACCCTCTGCCGCCAGTACCGCTTCACGCAGGCCCTCGGACAGCGTCGGATGCGGATGAATGGTCTCGATGATTTCATCGGCAGTCAGCTCCCCGCGCATCGCCACCGAATACTCGCTGATCAAATTGGTGGCGTCAGGGCCGATGATGTGCGCGCCCAGAATTTCATCATATTTCCCCAGGATAACCTTGGTAAATCCATCTGTTTCATTCATCGAAACCGCCTTGCCGTTTGCGCTCCACGGGAAGCGTTCAACGCGCACCTCGGAGTTTTTCTCGCGCGCCTGCGCCTCCGTCAGTCCAACGAAGGCGATTTCAGGGAAGGTGTAGATGGGATTGGGAACCACGTCGTAATTCATTTTGGCCGCGTGTCCCATCGCATTATCCGCTGCGACCTCGCCCTCCATCGAGGCCACGTGCGCCAGCCCTGCCCCATGCACCAGGTCGCCAATGGCGTAGATGCCAGGAAGGTTGGTTTCCATCTTTTCATTCACGCGCACCCGTCCGCGGTCGTTATCAAGCCCTTGTTCCATCAGGCGATCCAGGCCCCAGGTATTTGCCCGCCGGCTCACGGCCATCAGCACGTATTCGCCGCTAAAGTTCTGCTGTCCCTTCTCAGTGGCGGCATTCACTTTTTTCATCTCGCCGTCATCCTCGACGGATTCGACCCGCGCATTCGTAGCGATAGTGATACCACGACGGTTAAAGATGCGCACAAGTAGCTTGCGTATCTCCTCATCAACGGGCGCAAGGATGTTGGGCAGCATCTCTACAATCGTCACCTTCGACCCCAACGCGTTGAACATACAGGCCAACTCGACGCCGATCACGCCGCCGCCAACACAGATAACACTCTCAGGCGTCTTGGGCAGATTCCAGCAAGTATCGCTATTGATCACATTGCGTCCATCGATACCAGGAAATGGCGGCATCAGCGGCACCGAACCGTTCGCCAGGATGATTTTGTCGGCGCTGAATTGCTGCTGCGAGCCATCGTTCATCGCCACCGTCACCGTGCGCGAGGCATCAACCGTTCCCAATCCCTCGAAAACATCAACATTATTGCCTTTCATCAGCACGCCGACGCCGTTGGTCATGCGTTTGACCACCTTGTCTTTGAAAGCGACTCCCTGGCGCATATCATAGGTAGGTGGCTGTGGCAGATTGATGCCCAGCTCGCCCAACGATTCCATCGAATGCAGCACTTCGGCAATGTGCAGCATGGCCTTAGAGGGAATACAACCAACATTAAGGCAGGTTCCCCCCAGGTATTGCTTCTCGACGATAGCTGTTTTTGCGCCAAGTTGCGCCGCCCGGATCGCCGCCACATAGCCGCCCGGACCCGCGCCAATTATCGCGATATCATAATGTGTACTGGCCATATGAAAATTACCCTCTCCTTTCATCCTGCCTGACGGCGAAGCCGTAGCCGCGATCTAACAGCGTTGGCAGGATGGATTAATACCACCAATTTCAAAATATACCTTCAGAGCTTCCCGCTCGCGCATCAACCTGACACCTTCGGCGAACTGCTCCAATGGCAACCGGTGGCTGATAAGACTGTCTACCCGTACTTTCCGGCTCGCCAGCAGGTCGAGTGCGATGCGCAGTTCTTCCGGTGATGAAGAATAGGTACTCGTGATAGTGACTTCCTGCAAATACAGGTGTTCCAGGTCAACCGGAACCGCTCCTGCATGCGCGGCAAAAATGTTGAGAGTGCCGCCCCTGCGCGCTGCCGCCAGTGCCTGCATGAATGGACGCTGGCCTGGCGCCGCGAGGATGATCGCATCCGCGCCGCGCCCATCCGTATATGCATCTATTGCTGACCGTAAGCCTTGCTCTTCAGGTGACGCCAGGAAAGCATCATCTGCGCCAAGATCACGGGCCAATCGCAAGCGTTCAGGCAAAAGATCGACGCCATAGACTCGCACCGGCCGGTCGTTCGCTGCGCTGATGGCTTTCACGGCTTGCAGCATCAGCAGTCCAACGGAGCCAAGTCCCATCACAACCACACTATCACCCTCCACCAGCGGTGTGCGCCTCACTGCTCGCACGCAGCATGCCAGCGGTTCGACAAACGAGCCTTCTTCCGCACTGAGCGAATCCGGCAGTAGCAAGGTTGTATGCCGCACATGCCGGGCCGGGACTCGGATATACTCAGCAAACCCACACGGATCGATATTCGATGCTTTAAATGCCGCGCACATTGAGTAGTTGCCATGCCGGCAATAATGGCATTCGCCGCAAGGAACATGATGCGCAACGATCACACGCTGCCCAACCGAAAAATTGGAAACCGCCTTGCCGCATTCGACAATTGTACCCGTCAGCTCGTGGCCGAGTATAACCGGCGGCGCTGCCTGTTTCACGATCTTCAGAATGTCGGACCCGCACAGGCCGCAGCCATGTACCCGCACAAGCAATTCTGTATCCGCTATCGTTGGAACCGGCCTGTTTTCTACGCGAATATCGTCATAAGCGTGGTAAATGACTGCTCTCACGAGATGTACTCTAGACTTTCACCTGTTATCATGATTGCAGTCAGTATAGCACGTTTCTGGGCGCGGCTGCCACGCTTTGAGTAGAAGGGCCTGCATTCTGTAGGGGAATGTAGAGGCTAGATTGATCGCGCCCAGAGAGAGTAGTGCAGTACGATAACCCTTTCGGACTAATTTTCCAAAAAAAAGTGAGGAAAACGTAACTCTATCCGTATCTATAAGTGTAGAGGTTAGCGCAACCGGCTATTCCAGAACTTGCAGGCGTAGCAGGGGCAACAATCTTGTAATAGTATCTAAAACTATCTATGTCTATACCTGTTGAACATCCGGCACGGTGTTTGGGGGTGCCCGGTGTATAGATGGCAGTGGGAAGGATAGGATCAATCGTGTGTTTCATCTAACGATCAAATAGGAGTATGTTAAATGACAACCACTGGAGAATTGCGGGCAATCATTGAGGAACTGCAGTTCATTGATATTGGCGATGCCGCAAGCTACTTAGGGGAAGAATCCGTGGCGGTAGAGGAATCATGTGTTTCTGATCAATCGGTAGCCTTATCAATCCCCAACGAGGCAGACGACTTGCCTGGATGGGCGAATCTCCATTGTAGATGTGCAGTCTTATAATATCCGCATGATTTCAACCTGGTACTCACATGAGTACCAGGTTTTTTATTGCCACAGGTCAGTACTTGGCCTCTAAAAGCGTCTTGATACGTTTCTCCGCGTTAGGCATACCTGATGCCTTGATCTGTTTCACAACCGCTCGCACATCGTATTCGACGCGCCTGATCTCGGCCTCCCAACTCTTCTTTTGCCAGGAGAGAATGCCATAGGCGGCGCGCAGGTCCTCGTCGCGCGGGATACCACAACTGCCGACATCGACCAGCAGAAAACGCCGCCATTGCCGTGTATAAGCAATATGCAAATGCCCGAAAGCCAGCGCTCCTATGCCCTCGTCCAGACCCCCTAGCAGGTGTTCCAGCGTGCTGTCCTCTGCATTCGGGAAAATCGCATCTTCCAGATTAAGCGGATTGGCATGCACAACCAGCAGATCACTACCGCGAGGATTGCGAACGCGATAGGATAGCGGCAGCGAAGCGAGGTAATGAATACCGTCCGGCCCGATCTGTTCGCGCGTCCATGCCGCCGTACTGCGTTTCTTTTCGCCCTTGTTCGGCGCGGCAGTAACCACTTCCTCATCCACATTGCCTCGCAGAACGGGACAATGCAGACCTTGCACTGTTGCCAGCACTTCTCGGGGGCACGGTCCATTCAAACACAGATCGCCTGCGATCACCGTCTGATCCACCGGTGGCTGGTTCGCCAGGTCTCGCAGCACGGCCTCCAATGCCAGTTGATTGCCATGAATATCTGAAATAATTGCAATACGCATCTAACATCCGTTCTCTAAAACATGGATATGTGGGGCAGGGCCCAAACATCGCCTTTAGTTCCTAGTTCCACAAGAGTAGTTTCACCTACTCCATTGAGCAGGCCAGCGCTTCTCTCTCCATAGGCGTTTTGCGTGTCGATAGAACTTACCGCCGCGTCTCTTAAATTGATTGCTGCATTCATATCACGGTCGATGACCAATCCGCATTGCTCACAGATGAAGGTACGCTCTTGCAAGGACAATTCAGCCTTGACGTAGCCACATCCTGAGCAGGTTTTAGAAGATGGATAGAACCGATCTACTGTGACGAGGTGTGAGCCGTGCCATTCCGCTTTATAGGTCAATTGCCGTCGTATTTCACCGAAGTTGCTATCACTCACGGCTTGCGCTAACGAGTGATTTTTGAGCATGCCAGCCACGTGTACATCTTCAATCGCTATCAATGCGTGGTTTTTGCTCAGATAGCTGGTGAGTTTGTGGCTAGCATCTTTTCTTATATTGGCGATACGAGCATGCTGTTTTGCAATGCGTTTGCAGGTCTTGGCGCGGTTCTTACTGCCTTTTTTGCGCCGTGATTTTTGCCGCTCTAAACGCTTCAGGCTCTTTTGTGCATGCTTTAAGGCGCGAGGATTAGCAAAGATCATCCCATCTGAACAGGTCGCAAGCGTCTTAATGCCTAAGTCCACTCCAATAGTTGATGTAGCTGTCATGACAGGCGTGTCGTGTTCCTCTTCTACCTGGATACTGACAAACCAGCGTCCAGCCTGCTCACTGACGGTCGCACTCAATATCTTGGCATCGGTAGGAATGTAGTTGTGTTCGTGAAAGCGCAAACGGCCTAAACGCGGTAACTGGACAGCATGAGCAAAGACATGAATGCTGCCAGTGAGACGAAATGAGCCGATGCCTTTGCTTTTCTTCTTGAAGGTGGGAAAGCCTAATTTGCCTTTGTACTTCCCTTGCTTCTTGAGTTCCACCCGTCGAAAGAAGTGCTTGTAAGCGTTGTCTAAGTCTCTCAATGCCTCTTGCGGGGCACATTTAGAAACACCATACATCCAAGGAAAATCAGTCTTCTTTAAGGCGTTCAGTTCCTTGTGCAGTGCAATCGCGTTGGGACGTTTGCCGGTTGTACGGTAGACCTCTTGTGAACGAGCTAAGGCCCAATTGTAGGCAAAGCGTGCGGCTCCGGCATGTTGTAGGCAAGCTGTTCTTTGCTTATTATTGAGGTCTAGCTCTGTTTTGTAGCCACGTACAACCTTCATGCGTCTTCTTCCTTATCTCATGTTGATAGAATAGCATAAACGCTCCCAAATGCTAACATTTTGAGAAGCTATTTACCACCCTGTACGGATTAGCAACGACGAAAATCCATAGCCTATAGCAGTAATATACCGCAAAGGGATGATAGAAACCAGATGACAGGATTTCGTTTCCATATCTGGCTGCCCAGGCGCATGCCCGGCTTCTCAATCAACAGGAAAGAAAGCGCTGAAAAAGGAATGATGACCAGTAGCGCCCACAGCCAGTAGAGGCCGAATACGGCGTACCTGTTCCATCCTTGCACCTGATTCGCCACCTGCGTCATGAAAAAGATCAGCAGCGGCAGGTGCCACATGTAGAGACTGAAGGAGATCAGCCCAATCCAGCGCAGTGGTTTCCATCCAAATGGCCGTTTGAGCGCAACTGGCCCAAACAGGATGGCGAGAATGCACAGGCCGAAGCCAAGCGAGAAGCCCAACTCGCCCAACCAGTTAAACGCCTGGTCAAACAACGACGAGAAGCTCCAGACCGGCCAGTAGAGCAGGTTATAATGCCACATCGCGACGAACACCAGCGACAGAATACCTGTTCCCCACAACCAGTGACTCAGACGACGTATCGATTGATCGAGTCTCCCCTGGCTATTGACCTGTTTTGCGTAGACGAACAGCAGGCTGAGCAGCATACCAACGGCAAAATCTTCCAGGAATTTCCCATAGCTGCCATAAGTAAAGAACAATACAACGTTCAACACTGAACGCGGCACAAGCAATGTAGCCGATGGATGAACCGTAAAATAGTAGCCCCAGTAGCGCGCAAAGAGTCCCCAGGCGACCAGGCATCCAAGACAGCCTGCCACCGTCCATACACGATGCAGTGTTGAGCGTTCCTTGCAAACATGCCGCACGATGAAGCGCATCCCCAATACGAGAAGAGGCAGGAGCATATAAAATTGCCATTCAACCCCTAACGTCCAGAATGGGCCGTTGATCTTTTGATACGTGATGCTGCTGGACTCGTGAAAAAAACTGAGAAACAGCCCGAGTTCGGGCCAGTGCGCCGGTTGCAGGTACTGCCTCTGGGAAATCAGAATCAGCAGGAACAGGCAGACATAATACGCGGGAATGATACGAAATACACGCCGCAGGTAGAAATGGCGTGCCAGAGGCCAGGGCGCCTGTGGATGGAGCAGAGCTTTAGCATATGGCATGAAGAGCAGGAAGCCCGAAAGTACGAAGAATAGCGTCACGCCCGACATCCCGGCTCGTACAATCGCCCCAAAAAGAGGATGCGATACACTGAAGGGATTCCAGAGATGCGTGCTGAATCCTATCAAACAAATATGGTATGACATGACAATCAAACAGGCGATGGCGCGAACTCCATCAAGCTCGGCAATGCTGCTCTTCTGCCTGTCCCCTCAAATTGAGTTGCCAACCAGAACCGTTTAAGACCAGATTTGCGCGGTAAGGGTACAGATGGGTTCATTTCTGAGAGCATACGAATCCTGACCCTATGACCGCATAAAGATCACAGGGATACTTTTAATGATTATGAATACAAATGAAGTGAGAACGAGTTACGTATTCTGGCAGGTTATGCTAACAGCATATACAGCGATATAAGAGCATCACGTGAATACGACGATAGTAATGCGGGAAGCTGGATTAGATGCCAGGTGCCAGGTGAAGACCCCTGTTTTATCTAGCAGCATCGTGTAAGAATACTTAGGTAATATTTTGACGCTTCCTCCAGTACTGTCATTGATCAGAATCTGAGCCTGATTCGTCGTATTCGTCCACAATATGCTCGTTCCGACTTTCAGTTTAAGACCATGGAGAGAGAGGGAAGCGGCGTTGCCAGTCCCGGTCGAAACAATCTTGATCGCATTGAACACATTGATCGTTACATGTGTCATGGGATTAGCCTTCAGGTGATACGAGAAGTTGCCAACTGTAGGGAAAGGTCTCGCAAGCTGCTCCCCTGCCTTCAGCATAAGATACTGAACCGGCTTATCGTCTCTAACAATCAACTGGGAAATGCTGGACTGGTTGTCCCAGAGTACACCGGCCCCTTGTGGAACGTTGAGTGAAGCTGGCTGGAACTCAATTGTACCTTTCATCTGAATAATACTGATCTTTCCCGCGATAAATGAGGGTGTCGCCGTCGGATGAGATGATATGTGCTGAGTCTGATTGGATGCTCCTACATTACTGCTTTCATGATGAAATGTATTCAGCACTACCACCAGGCTTCCTACCAGCAGCGCGATAAAACATACTGCCGAGGCTATACCGAGTCGGCGTTGAAATGTGCCGCGCTTCTGAATCTCGAACTCGCGCTGTTTTTCGTGGGCAGCAGGCAAGAGATTGCCTGTCTTCAGATTGGCCAGATTGCTGTTTGTCTGATATGCGCTGCTATTACTGGCAACATGTTCTCGCATGCGATCCCAGACCCGATCTAACGATTGAATATCTGGTTTCGCAACCTTTTCCGAACTATACACGAAGTTGTGGCCGGGTGAACGCCTCCATGTGAATGGCTGTGTCCAGGAAACAGCATCTTCTTGCTCATCTACAGTTTCTGAAAAAAACTCTTCGTCGTGCCTGTTCATGGATTATCATGCCCTCCTTCCTGCTGCTTATAGATATTGCGCAAGAAGTGGAAAGAGCGTGAGAGAAGCACACGAATTGCTCCCTCGCGTTTCTGTACCCGTGCAGCTATCTCCTGATAGGGTAACTCATCGTTGTAGCGCAGGCGCACAATCTCCTGTTGAAGCGTGGGAAGCCGTCCCAGATTTGCCTGTAACAGGGCATATTCCTCCTGTCGCAGCATGACCTGGTCAGGCTCCATATCCTCTGCGCCATACAGCGTTTCGGCTACATCCTCAAGTGGCACATTGTTACGGCGAGCGGCATAGCGGTGAAAATCGACGACCTTATTGTGTGCCACGCGCAGCAGCCATGCCCGTTGCTTCTCAGCATCAAGACTGCCAATAGCCTCGTTCTCAAGCGCGGCCAGGAAGATTTCTAAAAGAATATCCTCCGCATCCTCCCGCGATGGCACCCGGCGCAGCACATAGGTAAATATCGCCAGCGCCTCCCTTTCATAAAGCGCTGCCATAGGTGAGTCGTCGAGCCTGGAACGTGCCTGCTGCTGACGCGCCATGATGCCTTTCTCGATTTCACCGGTATCCCGGCCGGTCTGCGCTCTTTTTGTACCTTCACTAGAGAAGTCGAACAGTCCCGGCATTTGTTACATCGTTATTAGAAACGTTAAAGAGGTAGCGTATGTGCGATACTATCATCATAATAAGTGATAGCTGGCGAAAAAGATAGAGATTCAATGGAAATGCCCGAACGGATGAATAGGCGATGATCAGAAAAATTGGCGTCATCTCGGATACCCATATCCCCGAATTTAAGCAGTTGCCCCCGGCCATCTGGCAGTATTTTGACGGCGTCGAACGCATCATTCACGCCGGTGACCTCTCCATTCTGCGCGTCATCGATGAGTTGGAAACGATAGCGCCCGTCGTAGCCGTCCAGGGCAATATCGAAGAGGAAGAGGTCGTCAGGGCACTGCCGATCAAACGCGAAATGCTGGTGGGGAACTGCCGTATCGGTATCGTGCATATCCTCGGCGACTCACGCACTCGCGCCCGGGTAGCTCGCCGGGAATTCCCCAGCGCCCGCGTCGTCGTCTTCGGCCACAGCCATATTCCCTGGAACGAGGATGTGAATGGGCAATTACTCTTCAATCCAGGAAGCGCGACCGACCGGCGCAGGCAACCCACATGCAGCATCGGCATGTTGTATGTGAATGACGAAACCAATGATGTGCGTGGGGAGATCATCAGGCTATAGGTCAGGAACCAGAGGGCGACCGCACCCTTGCGGTCGCCCTGGATGAGCTATACTTTATGGGGCCGAATATACTTCTGCCCGCCCATAAAAGGTTGCAGCGCCTCCGGAATACGGATGCTTCCATCGGCTTGCTGGTGCGTCTCGAAGATCGGAATCAGGATGCGCGGTGACGCGATGGCTGTGTTGTTGAGCGTATGGACAAACTTCACCTTGCCATCCTCATCGCGGTAACGAATATTCACGCGCCGCGCCTGCCAGTCGTGGAAGTACGAACATGAATGCGTCTCCCGATACCTGCCCTCGCTCGGTATCCAGCATTCAAGGTCATACATGCCGACCTTGCCGTCGCCCATATCACCCGTGCAGACGTTCACCACACGATAGGGCAACTCGAGCGCCTGCACCAGTTCTTCCGAATTTTGCAGCAACTGCTCATGCCAGCGCACCGACTCTTCGTGATCGGCCTTGCAAATGACATACTGCTCCACCTTGCTGAACTGGTGGATGCGAAACACGCCGCGTGTATCCTTGCCATATGTTCCGGCCTCCTTGCGGAAGCACGGGCAATAGCCAACGAGGGTCATGGGCAGGTCTTCGGCGCGCAGAATCTCGTCCTTGTACATGCCCGTAATCGAGACTTCAGCGGTCCCAACCAGGAAGGTATCCTCATCCTCAATGGCATAGACCTGGTCGCGCCCCTTGGGGAACTGTCCATTGCCGATGAAGCAGAAGTCACGTGCCATCGCGGGTACAATCAGCGGCGTGAAGCCTTTGCGCGCAATGCGATCAAGGGCAAAATTCATCAGCGCCAGTTCCATGCGTGCCGCGTCTCCCTTGAGCGCATAGCTGCGCGCCCCCGCGATCTTGACCGCTCGCTCGATATCCACCAGGTCGAGATTTTGCATCAATGTGTAGTGATCGAGCGGCTCAAAATTGAAACGCGGCTTCTCGCCCCAGTACTTAATCGGCACATTATCGTTCTCGTCCTTGCCGATAGGCGTGCTGGGATCAGGGATATTCGGCACCAGCAGCAGCAACTGGTAGCGTTCTTCAACCAGCTCGTTCAGCCCTGGCTCCATTGCTTTGATCTGGTCGCCGAGTCGCTTGCCCTCTGCGATCAGCGCATCGCGCTTCTCCTTGTCCTTGCCCACGCGAGGAATTTCTTTCGAGACGCGGTTCTGTTCGGCGCGCGTCTCCTCCACCTGGTGCTGCAACTCCAGCACCTTCCGGTCAACCTCTAAGAGGTAATCGATATCGAGCGTATTGTTTTTCACACGCGCGGCCTCTTTTACAACATCTGGATGGTTGCGAATAAAAGCCATGTCCAACATAATAATAGCAACTCCTTTACCCGGCGCCCGCGCGGGGTGCCGCTATATTTTCACTTCAAAGCATCCACAATACATGACCAATAAAAAAAGCGCCCTCGTCCACAAAGGACGACGACGCGAAATGCGCATAAGCCGTGGTACCACCTTAATTCTTTCAATCCTGCACCAGGATTGAAACTCTCTGTTGCCCGGTAACGGGGGCTACCGTTGGCGCTTCTCGCGCTGGCTCGCGGGTGGATTTCCCCTCACTGGCCACTGCGTTGCACCATCCCGCAGCTCTCTGTTGCCCTATTAAGGGTACTTGTCCCGTTCACTGCCTGTAATTTCAATTGTACTGGCGGTAGCATAGCAGTAGTTTTGCTGTTTGTCAATACTTCATCGTCCAAAATAGCGCTGCGTAAACGTCGCGATGAAACTGATTTCGATGAACAGGCCCACAACCGCCTCTGTCGCTGCCAACGCTGTTACCGGACTACCCAGGCCAAAAGGACCCGGCAGGAAGCCACGACCATGGAACGAGGTAACGCTGAAAATTAATGACTCCGACGGTGAAAGATGTCCTAGCAGGTAGTAGCATGTCGCGAAGGACAGGATCATCAGCAGGTAGATCAGCACGCTGCGGCCAGGCTTATAGCCAAAGCCGGCCAGTATATCCAAAAACCACGAAAAGATATAAGCCGCGAACTTACGTACCCGCAGCCAGGATCGCTGTAGCGCGAGACGCAGCCTGCCCGGCGCATCCTGCGGAAACGACTCTAACCATCCCCACTTAATTTGTCGCCAGAGCACTTTGCGTTCGATCACCTGCGCGCGATAGGCGTAACGCACTGCCACCTCGTTCATCCCCTGCGCGCGCATAGTATTGGCGAGCTGGCGATTGGCTCGTACTGCCGCCGCATAGTCCTCCAACCGCTTGCGCTTCTCTCCCGCCGTTTTCGCCCCTCTCTCTAGCTCACGTTGGCGTGCCCTATACTCATCGCCCAATCTTCTCATCCCTGTCCAATCGACGACCGAAAGATTCACATCTCTCCAATGAACATCGGCAAGTGTCGCAAAACCAAACTTCCGCGAGCCGAGCATAATACTCTCAAGATTGGTAGCGCTATCGAAGAAAGCGTTACGGAGGTCCGCGCCCTCCAGGTGGGCATCAAACAGATAAGCGCCCTCCAATACGGCACCGCGCAGGTTAGTCTGCTCCATGTGCGCGCCACGCAGGTAAGCATTTCTCAGATCAGCCCTGAAGAGACTCGTTTCTCGCATATGCGCGCGCCGCGCGGTTATCCTTGCCATATGCGCCCCTTCCAGTACCGCACCT
Source organism: Ktedonobacteraceae bacterium (assembly GCA_035653615.1). Lineage (NCBI taxonomy): Bacteria > Bacillati > Chloroflexota > Ktedonobacteria > Ktedonobacterales > Ktedonobacteraceae > Ktedonobacteraceae bacterium. The sequence continues at coordinate 70,260 of DASRBN010000033.1, forward strand.
TCCAGGTGGGCTTCGCTGAGATCGGCTCCCTCCAGGTGAACGCCGGCAATATCGCGTTGCTCAAGCGTCGCCAGCTGCCACTCATCGCGCGTCAATCCTCCACGCGTGCAGGCCAGCGGCAGGTCCCGCAGGTCGATCCCATGTACATCGGCCCCGCGCAAATCCAGTCCCAGGCGTTTCCGATCCTGCTCATCGTTCCAATCCACCGGCCCTCGTCCATCATCATGCTGTACCAGCAGCCATTCAATATCTGCCCGCGTGAGCCTGACCCCCCTGAACGGATAAATATTTTGTCTGAAGTCCGGCGAGATTGCCAGATATTGGGCAAGCTCTTGCTGGCGGGCAAGGGGGATTTCAGGCTCGGTACGCCAGGATAGTACGTTATTCAGTTCGGGAACGGATGGCATGTTCATCGGATTCAGTCATCACCTATTCGTTTACGTGCTTCAATAAATCACGCAAAGCTGTTATTTGCTCATAGTCCATGCGTCCCGTATCATCGAGAAAACGGAGAAAACGCTTAAAGCTGGTCAATGTTGTTTTATCTCTTACTGTTTGCATATAGGTTTCCAGGTCTTCCATTGTCATGGTAAGCAGCCCGCGTGGTGGGTCCTGTGATAGAAGATAGTCGCGTGCAAAAGCATCGATATTCCCAACATGCTTTTCCACCATTGCATTGCTGAGCCCCCTACTTGCCAGGTCCTTGCGGAAGACGCTTACAATGCGTTTGTTACGTGCCATAATCCCCTTTTGTATCTCCTGAACATTCTCGGGGGAAGTGGCTGCTAAAAGATTTGTGATGATTCCTTCGCGTTCCTGCGCATCCCGGTAGCTATCATTCAGGGTGCTGCGAATACCTGGACCAAAGTAGATGCTGAAAGGTGCCAGGAGACTATCATAAATGATGTGATCTTCAAGCGGCAGTAATACGGCCTCAATGTATATAGGGAGGTACGGTCCAAGAATCTCTTCAATCGGACTATACAGGCCCAACACGCCATAGGCACGAGCAGGAGTTTCGGAGAGAAAGACGGTATATTTCTTGAGATAGCGCACCACAAAGAATTTACCAGAAACGCGATGCTGCCAGCTTTCGACGATTGCCAGGTCTTCATTAGGCAAACGAGCAGGATTCTCAGCAATAAAATCTTTGCGTAGTGTATCATCTTTCCACAACACATCTCGAATTTTCATCACGTCCTGTGGGTCCAGCCTGGTAATCTTTGGATCATTCGGAAAGGGCGCAATGATGTGCCTCTGCTCATTGATGTAGTAGAGCAGCAGAAACCAGATATGGTAAAAGCGTTCGGTCTGATCGGGGGGTAGTTGCATGGTGATCGCTCCGTTTTAAATGAATTATAACATTCTCTACTGCCTCATGGTCTTATTCTAACAAACCGCCGCAACTCATTTGAGCAATCACCTTTAATAATTTATTGTCAAGTGAGCCTTATGATATCAAAAGTTCTACTAAAAATTTTCTGCTTATATTATTGTATTTTTACTCAGCGATGTGTTATAATCGCATGAGATTAGCCAACAGGCATGGAGACGAAATCTCCAGGCGACAAATCGGGTGTGCGCGAGACCACTACGATGGCACCGTTCAAGGGTGGCTGGTGGCAGGCAATCCAGGCAAGGCCATAACCATAATAGAGACGCACCAGGGCTGTCAGCAACCAGTGTGGTATAGCACCGCTTAAAATGAGACCGCGCTCCGTTGAAACAGCTGGGAAGGAGAGATGTTCAGCCTCCGTATAATCGAGGTATTTTATCACGATATTTATCTTCAGCACGGTTGCGCCTTTATACTCATCGACTGTGATGTGCAACTCAGGTGAAAGTTCTGTGCCCGGGGACGCCAGTTGTAAGCGTGGGGCAGTTACCCAGCCAAGCCTTGAATCGAATTGGTAGAAGAGTTCTTCTCCTGGCTGTGTTGCCAGCGATCCATAGAGCCAGTTAGGGCCTCGTCCATAGACTGCGAGCGGCATATTGATCGGTAGTTCGGCAAGTAGGGGTGGTATCATTGCAGGTTCCCAGCGTCTTGTTTCAGGTGCCCATGCCTGTATGATGATATTCAGATTGACAACGAGTTCCACCGGTGCCGTATCCAGATGTGTTTTCTCTAGCTCATCTGGCAGATAGGCGAAGAGCGAGGCCAGCCGGTCAACAAGCAGATCAAAAAGAGGACCGTGTGCGAGCTTTCCGCGATCCAGTCCAACCAGGGTTCCCTCGATCACAGGTTTATCCGCGGTGATGGCAGAATCACCGCTTAGTTCGGAATAAATAGAGGCTAAAGGTAGGAGACCGCTGACTTCAGTCAGGTGACGCCAGAATGTTGCAATCTCTGGATTATTTCTGTGTAGCAGCAATATGGAATGCGTACATCTGTGCAGGATGCCGATTTGATCTTCTGTTGGGAGACCGCCAATGTCGACCAGTAGTGGTAGGGGACGGTGTTCCAGGTCACGGCAAACGAGTTTTACAAAAGTATCGGTCCATTGTCCCTTGATGCGAATGAGGCGTACCGTATCCTGTTGAATTTCATGGGACCAATCGCCCTCGCCATCGGGGCAGGCGCGCAGGACGTAGTGTTCGATGTGCCGTTCGCGCAGCGCCTGCGTCAGGCTATAGGTCAAAACAGACTTACCGGCATGTGGAGGCCCGCCGATAAGCACGGCAGGCAAGAGATTGACCATAGTTGGCCTCCTGAACTTATTTTTGCTATGTTGCCAGAGAGGAAAGGTTTCTATGCCAGAATACATCCATACCTTACTCGCAACCCTTGGCGGACAGCCGCAAATCGTGACATTTACGCTCGATCTCCTGCTTCAGCGTGGTTTCCCTATCAGTGAGGTAATAGTCGTTCATCCCGAAGCGTCGGACGCGCGCCTGCGACACTCAGTAGCATGCCTCAACGCCGAGTTCGTTGGTGATTACTACAGTTATTACCTGGTTCACGGGCAACCTCTCCGTTGTCGTCTTCGTTCATACGTGCTGGAACTGGATGAAGCTCCGCTGCAAGATATTGTAGACGACCTCAGCGCAAAGGGCACGCTCGACACTGTTCATCGTCTTGTCCGCGACCTCAAGCTGCAGCACCGGCGCATTCACCTTTCACTCACCGGTGGTCGTCGTCTGATGTCACTGATGGCGATTTCAGCAGCGCACCTCAACTTCGACCACTTCGATCACATCTGGCACATCTACACACCCTCAGCCCTCAGGCCCCTGGTCAACGAAGGCAAAGTCATGCATATTCCCACCGAGGCCGGTGTAAGCCTGATAGAAGCCCCTTTCGTCCCCTGGGGAGCCTACTTCCCAGGCCTATCGCAAACAGTCGATACAGCCCAGGATATGCGCCACTACCAGACTGCTCGCATGGATGCGGAGGAACGGGCGAGATGTACCAGGGTTATCGAGCAGGCAACACAGCGTGAGCAAGAAGTTTTGCAAGCTTTTGCTCTCGGCCTGACCCAGCAGGAAGTAGCAAAAGAACTTCACATCTCCATTAAGACCGTAGATGCTCACAAGGCCAATCTGCTTGATTATTGCCGTGAGGCCTGGAACATCGATCCAGACGAAAGACTAGGCTATCATTTCCTCTACAAGAAATTTGCGCCATACTTCGATAGTACACAGTATACCTCTAGGGCAAGGCAAACGCATCAGAGAAATCTCTAACTTATTTTAATAGATATCCCGGTTGTGTTTTAGACGAAGGAATGGTATTCTCTTCAGGAAAAAAGATGATTGTGCGAGAGAAAGGAATGTAGGGATGCAGGAAGTTGAATTTACCCTACGTACTCTAACCCCTTTATTTCTGGCAGGGGCAGATCAGACAAAAGCAGAACTGCGCGCTCCCACGTTTCGAGGTCTTATGCGCTACTGGGAACGCGCGCTGGTAGGAGGAATGGCTGGAACGTCCTCTAAAGGCCTTGAAAAAGTGATGGAAGTTGAAACCGAGGTTTTTGGCGCGACGGATAAAGGCTCTGCTGTAGCTGTCAAAGTTTCGGAAGCCTCCAATTCTCCAAAGGAATTTACCGAGCAAATAAGTGTGAGAGTAGGTGGGAGATGGCAGGCGACAGGAAAAGGCTATTTCTTGTGGTCAATGGCGAGAAGCGGAAGGGAAGATAGAGGAAATTTTAAACCTGCACGCTGGTTCTTTCCTCCTGGAACAGGATTTAAGGTCACGCTTTCAACACGAGGACAGGATACTGTAAAACTCAAGCAGGCAGTTGCGGCATTCTGGTTACTGACGCAATTAGGTGCGGTGGGTTCGCGTTCGCGGCGTTGTGCCGGAAGTCTGGCCGTTCAGTCTGTTGAAGGTAATGGTGCCAAAGCTGTTCTCGAAGATTTTCCTTTTTCTATGCCGGCAAATGCTCAGACGTTAAAGCAGCAGATTGAGCAGGGAATCAAAAATGCTCGTTCACTCTATAACCTTGCGCAGCAACCAATTCGCGATGCACAATTTGATGTACTTGCTCGGGGAGCCTGTCGTATCTGGATACTCCAGGATGAACAACCCTGGCCAAGTGCCGAAGTCGCGATGCAGAAGTTAGGGGAGAGGCTCCAGGACTATCGCCATGATATACCTATCCAGCAACGCCGGATTTTTGGATTACCTTTGCCTCCAATTATATTCAACAAGCGCAGAGCCTCACCTTTATTGCTGAGAGTGGTAGAACTACAGGGAAATAAGTATGTTGGGATAGCAGTGCTTTTTAAAACAGCAGGGAATGATGTATTCATGCAAGACTACAAACTAATCGAGAACTGGGCCAATGGATTTCGTGGAAAGCTGGAGGTGATGCTATGAGCGAGTATATGCTGATGTTTTCCCTGGGTCCTGTACAGCCATTTATTGCTCAGGCCCGTAAGACGCGGGATTTGTGGTTGGGAAGCTATCTATTGGCGAAACTGATGGAAGCGGCAGTAAAAGATCTGAAAGGAGAGCTTGTTTATCCTACACGTAGTACCGTGGATGACAGACGAGGTATCCCCGATATACCTAATAAGTTCGTAGCTATTTTCCCATCAGAAGAGGCAGCTTATGAGGAAATAGGACGCTGTGTGACTCGAATTGAAAAGCGTTGGGAAAAGATATGCAAAGAGGTGTGGCAAGAGATTGTTGCAGAGTATACCACCAGGGAAACAGAAAGAATTTGGAATCGGCAAACGGATGCACAAAACCTGTTCGAGACATACTGGGTAATTGTGCCAGATAGTTCTAGAGAATATAAGCAATGGCTAAGTTACACCCAGGAGGTATTAGATGCGCGCAAGCGCCTGCGCAATTTCGCATCACAAAGTAAACGAGGGCAAGAAGGCGAATTAAGAGAGGAAGGCGAACCGGGGGAGAAGAGTACCGTCTCTGGAGAGCGTGAAGCGTTACATGGAATAAGAACTGATCGCCAGGGAATTCAGGACTTCTGGGTTAAGCTGACAAGTAAGCTTTCTGCACACGATATTAGCAAGGATGGGTCTGAGCGTCTTGATGCTATTGATACTGTCAAGCGTTTCGCCACCAAATCACAGGAAATTCCGTTTAAGACTTTTCCCTCGACAAGCTATATTGCGGTAGCTTCATTTATGGAGGTCTTGTTGCTGGCCCCTATAGATCAGGATGTACTTGGCAATTGGCAAAAGGCAACAAATGAACAATTAGAATTGCCGGAGGGTGCAAAAAGAGCGGTTCCTTATCTACATAGGATGGTAATGAATGACCGTCAGCTAGCTGAGCGCGATTGGATTTTGCAGCGCGATGGTGATTTGTACTTTCCAGAAATGTTTGTGCCACGGCAATTAATGCAGAATTATGGTATTGCTGATGTATCAGAAGCTACAAGCATAGCTCGAAGTGCCAAAGATGCTTTGGCTCATCTACTGTCCGCAACTGATGAATTGCACATTACTCGTCCTACTCCTTACTATGCCTTAATCCAGATGGATGGTGATAGAATGGGTTCTTTACTTGGAGGTGTCGGTGGTAAAGAAGAACACTGGGCTATTAGCGAAGCACTTTCCACCTTTTCTCGTGAGCGCACTCCAGAGTTGGTAGAGGATAGTTACCCAGGGAAACTTGTCTATGCGGGCGGCGATGATGTTGTGGCTCTAGCACCGCTCGCAAGAGATATCCGAGCAGGTAATCAGCCTCTGACAGTTCTTGATCTGGTAGATGCATTACGAAAGATATACCACGATACAGTTCAAGGAGCGGTATTAGACGAGACACGCAAAGCGGAAGTTACTGCCAGTATCGGTGTCGCTATTGCACATCACTACACTTCTCTTTCCTATGTGCGGCGGACAGCAAAGGCTTCCGAAGATCTTGCAAAGAAGGCCTATGGACGCAATGCTTTAGTTGTCACTATTTTGAGGCGTTCAGGTGAGCAAACACGAGTAGGTTGCCATTGGTTTTATAAGGTTTCGAGGGATGGCAGTGAGCAAATGTTAGAACCAGTGTCACTCTTTCTAGAGTTTTATGAATTTTTCAAGAAAGAGATTCTTTCGCCTAAGTGTGTCTATATCTTGCTTGAAGAAGCTCCTGTGCTGGTTGGATTAGATAGGAATGCCCAGATTAGCGAGATCAAGCGTGTATTACACCGGCAGCGTAAGGAAGAGGTTGAGAGTAAATTTGTTGAGCGCGATCTAGCCGGGAGATTAGTCGATTTGGCAGAGGCTATGGACAATGATGACAGACGACCCAGAAAAGCAGATTCATCATTGGCTATCGAATTACATTCGGAAGAGCGCCGGCATGGATTGGTCGAGGTGCTAGGTTGGTTGCTAGTGATGGCTTTTCTAGCACGAAAGGAGCCGGAATGATGCGCCTTTTTATTGAACCTACAGAACCGTTATTGTTTCGTACTGGACGTCCATTTAATGCAGGAGAAAATAACTTCGCGGAAACTATTTTTCCTCCTACTCCTGAAACAATGCAGGGTGCTGTACGGGCTGCAATAGCTACGCATTGGGATAGAACGAAAACAATCGCACAGGTATTTGAGGATCCAGAGCTTGTTGAGCTAATTGGAAATCGTAAAGGTTATGGGCGCTTTCGTATTACTAGTCTGGCATTAGGGCGGCGCAAAAATAGTGATAGTGAGGATGGGCCGGTCGAGCGTCTTTTCCCATCCCCTCTGTATCTACAGAAGGATAGGAAAAAGGTCATTCGTTTCTATCCTAAACCAATAACAGAAGTACGTAGTGACATACCAGAAGACATGTGGTATTTGTGGCCTGATGAAGAGGCTGAAGATAAACTGGAAAATGCGGGATGGCTGACAGAACGTGGATTAGTGAGGGTACTACGGGATAAGGAAAAGCCTTTCGATGAGGAGATAGTCAGCAATCGCGAGATATTCGAGTATGAATCACGTCTTGGTATTGGCATGAACAATGAAACCAAAACGACCAGAGAGGGATTGCTATACCAGGTGCGAATGGTACGAATGAAACATGATCTTGATTTCACCAATCGCGATAATGACTTTGTCTATGGGTTTGTTGTCGATATCAGCCTTGCTGGAACAGAAGAAAGCGCCTGTTTGACTGATTCTCCAGAGACATTATTGAGTGATGAGCAGGTGCAGAAACAACTGCGTTTACCAGATAGTGGATGGATTACACTCGGTGGGGAAAGGCGAGCAGCCTATTTTAGGGTACTCAAATCGGTAACGCTATCGGCGTCAGAAAATGTAGAGCAGCTCAAGGCTGGTAGGGCCGTTTACCTCTCAACGCCGGCAGCTCTCGATGATGGCTGGAAACCTCTCAATTGGCAACCAAAGAAGTGGAGCAAACCACTTCCTAAACCAATTGCAGTAACGATTGATCGTTATCAACCAATAGGAGGTTGGCTACTTGCTCCCGGCACTGCCGGAGGTGAGAACAAGATTATGCGCCGTTGTGTTCCGGCTGGTAGTGTTTACTTTTTTAACGAGCCGGTAGCAATAGAACGTCCCTTTACGGATTACGGTTGGCAAATTGGCTATGGAATTGCATATGCAGGAGAATGGAAATCATGATCACAGAGACCACCATGCTTTATCTTTACGTCGAAACGCCGCTTCATGCAGGAGTAGGCTCTGGTTTGAGCAGTATTGACCTGCCGATTCAGCGAGAGCGAACAACTCAGTATCCCATGATTCAGGGAAGTGGCATCAAAGGAAAATTGCGTGCAACAGCAGAAGATGTTATTAAGGATCGGACTATAATTGATATCTTATTCGGGCCTGGTACTCCTGGTGCAGGAGCAGAAGATTACGCCGGTGCGCTTATTGCAGGTGATGCGCGTATTCTCCTTTTCCCTGTGCGTTCGCTCAATGGTGTTTTTGCCTATACTACTTCCTGCGATATATTGAGCCGCTTTAAGCGTGACATAGAGAGGGGTCATGCCAGCAGCGTACTACCATGGAATGTCCCTGAACAAGTTGCAGTAGGCAATGCGCTGATGACGACTACAAGTGAAGTCCATGCTAATAATACCATTGTGCTGGAAGAATTCAGCTTTGAGGCTCGCCCAGATGGACAAGTTGACACAATTGCGAATTGGCTTGCAACTAATGCCATCCCTGATCTGGGAGCAGGTGATTACTGGCCCAACAAGATTAGGAACTCTTTAGTCATCTTATCCAATGATGATTTTCGCGATTTCGCGCTTTATGCGACAGAGGTTATCACCCGCGTTCGTCTAGATCGACAGACAAAAACGGTTCAGCGCGGCGCTCTCTGGACTGAAGAGCATCTACCCACCGATACACTGCTCTATGTGCCGATTTATGCAACAGATGGACGCCAAAATGGGAAGAATGGCTCGAAAGTGACTGCTGCCCAGGTTCTGGAAAGGGCCAGATCACTTGACACTGGTAGGGGTAGCTATCTCCAACTTGGCGGCGATGAAACTGTTGGGCGTGGTCTGGTACGCATGCGCTGGGGAAGTTAGTCAGGTAGCGCAGATCACTATTGTTTAAAAGGGAGAAGATAATGACTGAGAAGACTCAACGTCAGAATATTGAGCAGCAGCGCGGGAAGCAGGCTTGGGATGATATTGATGAAATTAAAAAGCTTGCAGAGAAAACTCAAAGGCTTCTAGGAGAAAATCAGGATGAAGAGATAAGGAAAAAATTAGAGAGACTGCTTAGGGAATATGAAGGACTGCAAAAAGAGTATCGGTCATTAGCTCGAGGACTGAATGCAATGATCCAGATCAATGGATTAGGACAAAGTCTTGGCTTTTTAAAGGCTAAAGGCAAAGTTAAGGTGGAAGATGGAGTACAAAAAAGAAATGCTCATTTTTACTTGCTAGGTCATCTGACACATTGGATGCATGAGCATTTTGATACATCTATTATAGATGCTACGAGTACCGAAAATGATGGGCTTCTTCGATGGGTAACTAATAGAGCAAGTAATACAGATTACCGACGTGCAACCACGGAATGTCTTGCTTTCGGTAGTTGGCTGCGTCGTTTTGCCGAGGCAGAATTGAAGGAACCAGACGCAGGAACGGAGCAGATATGAATAACCAGGAGAGCAGGCAATACTATCTTCCTCAAAGTATAGCAAGATTGCTTACAGTAGATCAACTGAGCAAGTGTAAAAATCTAGGCTTGATACTGGATAAGTATCCCCCAGAATCCGCTATTCAAAGGAGTGAAGGAAAAAGTGGCTGGCTTAAAGAGCTTGCTGCAACTAATCATGTTGATGTAAGGCTTGTCGAGAGCGTTTACAGGCGCTGGTTAAACATGATAACAGCGAGAGGAGCAACACATTTCACCGCTATTACTGATTGGCGTATGGTAGTTGGTCTGGGTGGTGAATCTGTGCTGGAAACCGATTTAACATTGCATCACCTGTATGGTATTCCTTACATTCCTGCCAGCGCCTTGAAAGGTTTGACGCGCGGCTATGTGACCGGAGAGGTATATCCTAGCAGCGATATCGAACATGATAATGAGATTGTCAGACGTATTTTTGGTTCACAGAAACAGGCCGGAACTGTGATCTTTTTTGATGCCATGCCTGTAGGTTCTAAGATAGATTTCGTACTCGATATCATGAATTCGCATTATCCTCATTATTATGGGGAGAAGAAACTGCCAACCAATGACCAGAATCCCAACCCTGTGACTTTCTTGACGGTAGCTGGTACAACTTTTGTATTTGCTCTGGCTCCACGTCGTCTCAATAATGAGGTCGATTCGAAGGACGTAGAGTTAGCAAAAGGCTGGTTGCAAGTAGCTCTAGAAAAGTATGGCATTGGAGGAAAGACGAGTGCAGGATATGGCTTCTTCAGGATGGTCAACGATGGAGTGCTGCCAGAAAGCCTTACCGAATCATTGCAAACCGTATCAACACCGACATCTACACCTTCATCAACAACACCAAAGCCTGCTATAACTGAGCGTATACGCCCGAATATTCCTAAATTCAGAGAGGGGCAGGAAATCACAGGGTCTGTCATTGCTCTTACCGATGAATTACGACGAAGAGTTCCTGCTGATGCAAAGGCCATCTTGAGATATCAATCGTTTGCGACGAGGGACGTGCTGATAGTTGTGAGCGCGGAGGAAGCACAGAATTGGAAACCTGGCGAGACGCGCATTTGTGTGTTTATGCGAGAAGAAGAGCGGGATGGATGTACATTGCTGATATGCCAACCAAGGGCAAGTAAGAAAAAGAAGGCATGAATATAGGTGAAAGGGCTTGGATGTGTTTTATTATGAGTTGTTAATGAGGTGAAAAGGAGAAAGAGATGACAACAATTCTAACAGCAACAGGTATTTCCCTGTATCTCAATACGAGGAGAAAGTATGGTATTGAGACGCCAACCGAGGATCAAATGCGGCAATACCTACGAACTGAGCCAGGAGCAGCATCTGCTGAAGCTAATTCAATCCTCCAAATATCTCAGTCTGATGATCAACTTGTTTTTCTCCATACCGAAACGATAGAAGGGAAGAGGTGTACCAACTTATTACGGGAATTCTTCAGTAGTAGAGGTTACAAACATATCCGGCCGGTTGGACTTCAATTTCAAGAGGATGAAAAGCACATAGAAACCCACGGGTTGCGTAACTTTGTTAACACGTTCATTGATGAGATTGAAAAAGCCAAGAGAAATAATCAAGACGTTGTTATAAATGCAACTCCTGGTTTCAAATTAGAAAGCGGTTATAGCACTCTGATAGGCATGCTTTATCAGGTTCCGGTTAAATATATACATGAGAAATTCAAACGTGTTGTTACCTTTAATCCTATTGCCCTTGATTGGGATACCAGCCTTTTCCTTAGATATAGTTGGTTTTTTGAATGGATAGATGCAGAGGCTCGCTCCCAAACGGAAGTAGAGGAGCGTCTCAAGGCTATCCCTGAAAAAGAAAAAATACAATCAATGTTGACATTACCTGATGAGCATGGAGATGTATTTTTATCTCCAATGGGGAATGCCCTTCAAAGACGATTCAAGGAACAAACTGAGGAAGCAAAAGAGGCTCCATTGCCATCTGAAGTGCAGATAGAAAATCCTGATGAGAAGATTACCTCTTCACTCAAGAATGTGGCGCATCACTATCCCAAGAACACGCTCGCTGCTTGCAATAAAATAGCTCAGTTACCTTATGTACGAACAATAATCGGTGGAAACTTCGAAAATACAACACGTTCTGCTGTTAAAAGGGTTACTGAAGATGGAACAATTTTACTACTCTGGGCAGATAATGATAAAGCTGCAAACCTGACAATACAAACAACAGCCCAGGGGCTTCCTCAAACGCAGAAAGTCGCAGAAAAAATAAAGGAGTTGTTGAAGATCAAATAATGCTTGTACTCAACTTCACCCACCCCCTCACCCCCAACCAGCAAGCGCAAATCGAATCCCTGGCTAAAACCTTCATTGCAGGTATTCGCACTATCCCTGTACAAATCAACCAGGCAGAACCTCTCGAACCTCAAATCACCGCAATAATAAATTCAATAGATTTGTCATCTGAAGAGTGGCAAACTCTTCCTCTTCTCATCAATCCGCCAGGCTATGCTCCCGCCGCGTTTGTTCTACTCGCTGAACTTCACGGGCGCATCGGTCATTTTCCCTCGCTGATTCGCCTGCGCCCAATAGCTGGCAGCATTCCGACAACCTATGAAGTAGCTGAATTGGTTAATTTACAGGCAATCAGGGAGCAAGCTCGCCAAAGAAGATAGCCTGTATCGATAGAGATAGCTATATATGTAGCATTTAGGAAAGGAGAATGGTCATGACTTTAATGATAGCACTTGTTGGTGAGCAGCCTATGCCCAATCTCCTTCCGGTACGGCACTCCCATCCCTCTGATGTATTGCTCGTTTATACGAAAAGAACAAAAGGCATATATGATCGTCTGGCTGCAACACTTCAGAAAGAGGCAAATGTTTATGAACTAGAAACAGAGCCTTATAGGATAGGTGTGATAGTAGATGCTCTGAAAGCAAAACTTGAGTCTCCAGAGCTTGCAGGAAAATCGAATACATTTAATCTTACAGGTGGCACGAAGGCAATGGCTTTTGCTGCTTATCAAGTTGCGCAACAACAAAAGGCACCGATGTTCTATTTGCAAAGTGAGGGGAAGCATAACCGCATTTATCACTATATCTGGGAAGATCGAGGTTTAAAGCTGGTAGATGACGAGTTGGTGCCAGCGTGTGTGAAGCTGAATGACCTGTTTAACCTACACTTCGGGCCAGGAGAGTGGCAAGAATGCAGCTCAAATCGTGGTGATGATGGTGGACCATTTGAGGTAGCATTAGCCGAGGCTCTACGACTAAATGAATATGAAGTCATGACGGGCGTCAGGGCTATGGATGGGCAGATTGATATTGACGTTGCAATGAGATTTGAAAACCGATTTGGTATCATTGAAGCAAAGGCAGGTAATAAGGGAAAGAAGCTCGATGGCATCAAACAACTGAGTAATGCCGTTCGCCATATCGGAACTTATACTCAATCTTTCTTTGCGATCACTGTTCAACATACTTCAACGCATGAAGCCATTATGCTTGCCTCCCGTATTAAGGTGGTTTCACTAACGAACTATGTGCCTGGATCAGAAACGCTCACTTTAGATGATGCAAAGAAATTGGTTGGTGCTGTTGATGAGGTTCTTAAGTAATAGTGCCAATTTTTGGCAATGGAGTGCTAAAAGTCTTCCTTAGCCCGTCTCCATTCTCCTGGCCTCTCCTCTCCCCCACCATGAGAATCCTCTCACATAATTCCAACATTCACCCAATGAACCTGCATTATCCTATCCTTGTAAGTTGAAAAACAACTGGTCCTACTGAAAAGTCGTTACAGAGCCGAATTACTAAAAAGGAGGTTTTAGAAATGAATACGATCAACACATCAAAAAGCTGGCTTGAGAAAGTACACATCGTACTCGGAGTGCTGCTCATAAGCGTACCGTTTGTCTTCGGTATAACCGCGTTTGGAACACTTTCCTTGAGCGCCTGGATATTGGCAGCAATCGTCGGCGTCGTCGCTATGGCGCTTGCCATCCTCTGGCTGGGATTTAAGAGTAATGGACTCGTCACAGGCGCGACCATCATGCTTGGTACTGTCGTCGCCATCACCCCCTGGGTCATGGGCGATGCCCCGTCCCCTGCCGGCGCATTGATAGCGTCCGTACTTGGAGCGCTGCTTATCGTGGCTGCCGGCAGTGTATCGGCAAAGAATTGGAACCGGCAGGCCACGCTTGCCACTTCCTGGAGAGCGCAGAGAGGCTTGATGGAGTCCGAGTAACAGGTACCTACCGTACCGGCGAGTAAGCATTGCTTGCTCGCCTTTATTCTTTGTCATTATCCTTCCCTACATCCATTTCCCCTTGTTACCATGGTTGCATTCTTGTATCCTATAAACAGTAGCGCTTGATTGTCTTACAAAATAGGAAAGGACCGGCAATTGGCAGATCAATCTGGAACAATAAAGGAATGGAATGGACTAAAAATCATCGGCGCAGGCTTTGGACGAACGGGAACACTCTCCCTCAAGAACGCCCTTGAGCAACTCGGCTTCGCCCCCTGCTACCATATGACGGAACTCTTTTCCCATCCCGGAGCTGATGAACTCTGGGAAGCAGTTAGCAGGGGAATCCCCGTTGATTGGGATGACATCTTTAAAGGCTATCAGGCAAGTGTTGATTGGCCTGCCTGCGCCGTCTATAAAGAACTGATGCAGGCCTATCCGGCGGCAAAGGTGCTGCTGACCGTGCGCGATCCCGAAAAATGGTATGAAAGCGCTCGAAAAACCATCTACCAGGTTACCGACCGCCAACTGCTCTCAACACATGCTCGCATGGTCAATGCCCTCATCTGGCAGGGCACGTTTCATGGCAGATTCGAAGAGAAGGAGTATGCCATCTCCGTTTTTCATGCCCATAACGAAGAGGTCAAACAACTGGTACCGCCAGAAAAGTTGCTCGTCTATGATGTGAAAGACGGCTGGGAGTCGCTTTGTACATTTTTAGACGTCCCGGTACCTGTGAATATGCCTTTCCCCCATCTCAACGACTGGCAAGAATTTCTGGGCAGGATAAATCATCCCTGATTGAATGAGCTTGACCCTTTATGCTATGCTCGATAGCAATAGAGACAGGCAGCGAAAAAATACTGGTCTCATTGTGAAAGAGGAGCTGTGGACGCCCGCATCCTGCAAATTCTGAGACAAACAGCGCAACACTTTAACGATAACCACGCGCAAGCCTACCTCGTTGGAGGCTCGCTGCGCAACCTTCTGCTCGGCGAACCAACCATCGATTGGGATATCGTCACCGCCGCTGATGCTCCTACAGTAGCCCGGCAACTGGCCAATAAACTGGGTGGTTTCTATGCTCATTTGCACGAAAAGGCCAGCCGCGTAGTCGTCAAACAGCAAGCAGGCGAAACCGTTCTTGACATCTCGCCATTGAACGGCAAGACTATCGAGGACGACCTGCGCTGCCGCGATTTTACCATCAACGCCATGGCCCTCTCCCTGGACGAGGCCGTGCGCTATCTGGAACGCGTCAAGACTCCAGACGCGGTTCTGACTTCTCTTGAACAAGCGATCTTGATCGACCCCGCGGGCGGGTTTGCTGACATTGCCGCCCATCGCCTGCGCGCAGTCAATAAGGATGTCTTCAAACATGATCCCCTGCGTATGCTGCGAGCCGTGCGCTTGATGATGCGCTATGGTCTGAGTATTGAGCCGGAAACGCAGCGTTTGATTGCCCTTGACGCGCCATTGCTGAAAAAAGTCGCCCCGGAACGAGTCCACGACGAATTCTATGCCATCCTTGAGCCAGGTGGCGCCACTAACAGGCTGCGTTTCCTGGATGAACTGGGCCTCTTCACCGTCATTTTCCCGGAGTTCATCCCGGCGCGTGGCATGCAACAACCGTTTCCGCATTATTGGGATGTGCTGGAGCATTCTATCGAGTCCGTTGGGGCGTTGGAACGATTGGCAGCGGCGTTGCAGGGCGAAATTCGCGTTTTGTTAGATGAGGCGGAGGAACAGGGCATCTTTTCGTTTGAGGCGTTGAGGTCGCCGCGCGTCAAGATGGCGGCGCTGCTGCATGATATTGGGAAGACGGTGACGTATGCAACTGATCAAGAGGGCCATATACATTTCTATTATCATCCGCAAGCTGGTGTACCGCTGGCCCAGGAGATTATGAGGCGCTTGCGGGCCAGCACGCAGGATCGCCGTTTCGTGCAGCAGGTTGTAGCCCATCACATGCGGCCCGGGCAACTGGGCCAGGATGGGCCGGTAACCCTGCGAGCCACCCGGCGCTATTTTGCCGATCTCGGGCCGGTCGGCATTTACGTCGCCTTGATTTCGCTTGCCGATCACCTGGCGACAATGGGTCCACAGCCGCTCGGTGAGGCATGGGAGCGCCACCTGGGAGTTGTGTCTGTACTATTGACACGCTACGTTCGCGAACGCGAAACAATCCTGCCCCCGCGCCTGGTCACCGCGGAAGAATTGATGCGCCGCCTGCGCCTCGAGCCGGGACCGCAGGTGGGACGCTTACTGGATTTGATCGCGGAAGCGCAGACCGAGGGCCGCGTTTCCTCAAAAGAAGAAGCTATCTGGCTGGCCGAAGATGTCCTTGCCATTGATGAAGATGCCGAGATCGCCGATGAGTCTTCCCAGACAGAGAATAGGTGACAAGAAAAAAAGCCTGGCCTGGCGACCATTTCACCAGACCAGGCTTTTTCTTGTCGTATGTCTTGCTTACTTCTTCGTAGCCAGCATACCGTCGGTGTTCCCGTTACCATCGACGTAGAAGCCGACCAGGTTGCCTTTATCGTTGACGCCGTTGATGGTCGTCGTTCCGATGCCGTTGGGGTCATCGATTGACTGCCACTGCGCGTTCTTCAAGGGGCTGCTCAATGTGAAGCCGTGCATCAGGCCGTTGGCATCGAAGTAGCCGCCGACGATCTCATCGTATTTGTTGACGCCCAGAGGAGTCGTGTTCGTCGAGCCGGGATAATCGAACTCGGTGAAGGCATTGCTCTTGAGCAGGAAGCCAACGATGTCTCCATTGGAGCCGGTCAGGAAGCCGACGATGTCGCCATTGTCATTGATGCCTGTGGCGATGGCATTGGTACCATCAGGCGGCACAATTGCCGTGAACTTGCCGGTCGCCTGGTTCAACTTGTAGGCGTGGTTGACACCATTGCCATCCGTGTAGAAGCCAACTGCGATACCTTTGTCGTTGATGCCGAGCAGCTGGTTGACGGTTCCTTTTCCGGTGTGCGGGTTCTTGTAGGATGTGAAGACGCCGTTCCACTCGACGAAGCCGAAATTGTTGCCGTTGCTATCGACATAGAACCCAGCCGTGTCACCTTTGTTGTTGATGGCCGTAACCTGTGTCTGTACCGAGCCAGGATAGTTCTCATTCACATAGTTGCCCTGTCCATATGGTGGATTGAGGATGTAGCCCTGGTTGGGATGGCCAGAAGCGCCGCTGCCGAAGTAACCGGAGATCACTCCCGCGTTGTTGATGCCGAGCAACTGGTTGAAGGTAGGATCAGCATTGTCATCGAGCGTTGTGAACTGGTACTTCGCCCCCGCGTGTGAATTCACCGGGCTGGCCAGCGCCGTCGCGGTGAGGGCCATAATGCCTAAGGCGGCCACGATAGTTGCCATAAAGATCCGGCGGAAAATTGGGTTACGCATGTTGTTTTCTCCTTTTTTTCAACGTTTTTAAAATGCGCAAGCTGCGCGCTACAGTGATATCGCAATTTTTTCCGGTAAGAGGTTTTTGTATGCGCTTACCTCAATTGCTGTACAGAGTATGCCCTACCAGGCTCAAGAAAATAAGATCTTTCTCTAGTCTTCTTCTCGTCTTCTACTGGTCAACTGCCACTTCAGGTTCGCCCGATCAACTCATCATCGACCTTTATGCCCATTTTCGGCCAAAAGCAAGCTAATGAGCATAGTTGACAACAGCGCCCGCATATCGTACCATTACGTTGGCGGATTACGGTTAGTCGCTGGTGCGCGCCGGATTTCGGCAAGTGGAACCTCGCCCCGACAGCCCTTGGGAGATGAACTGGTTTGAAGGCAATCACGATATTTTATCAGGGCCGTAAAGATGATACCTCGAAAGCCGCGGAGCAACTCGTACCCTTTCTAAAGAAATTGGGGTACGATGTGCGCATTATCGATACGCGCTATGAAGGTGAAGAAACACCCGAACCCTCCATCCGGGATTGTCAGCTTGCTATCGTGCTGGGTGGTGATGGCACAATCGTCCATGCCGCTCGCCTCTCAGCATATGAGGGCGTTCCCCTTCTGGGCATCAACTTTGGGCGGGTAGGATTTTTAACCGAGCTTGAGCCGCAAGAGATGTTGTCCAAGCTGCCGCTCTACCTGGATGGCGATCCATCGGTATGGATCGATAAACGGGCCATGTTGCACGCGGTTCTGGAACAGGACGGCAAGCAAGAGGAATTCCTGGCTTTGAATGATATTGTGATTGCGCGTGGCATGTGGCCGCGCATGGTACAAATACGTACCTGGGTCGATGATTTCTATTACAATACGACCTTTGCCGACGGCATCATCCTTTCCACCGCTACCGGCTCAACAGCTTATAACATGGCCGTTGGCGGGCCGCTGATGCACCCGCACGTGCAAAGCGCCGTACTGACGCCCATCGCGCCTCATCTCGTATCCGACCGCTCGCTGATTTTACATCCTGACGCTGTCGTCAGGCTCCAGATTGCGACCGGTTCTCAAAATGGGGTCTTCTCCGCCGATGGTCAGATGAGCCGCGAGGTGAAAGACGGCGCGACGATCATGATTCGTAAGAGCCAGTATGTCACGAAATTCCTGCGGCGCAGGCCGCCAACCTATTTCTACCAGATCATCAATGCCAAATTGAAAGATGAGGATGCTTAACCGTAGGGGCGACCCTGCTGGTCGCTCTCATCGAAGTCACATGCACCGTAGGGGCGACCCTGCTGGTCGCCCGCGTCAAAAATTATGTTATTAGAGTTAACCATCAAAGATTTTGCCATTATTGATAGCCTGCACTTGCGACTGAACCGCCTCTTCAATGTCTTCACCGGCGAAACGGGCGCGGGCAAGTCGATCATTATCGATGCCGTGAGCGCCCTGCTGGGCGGCAAGATCGGCGCGGAATTCGTGCGCGCCGGGTGCGAGCGTGCCACGGTCGAAGGCGTCTTCTCCATCGATGCCTTGCCCCCGATTCGTGATGACTGGCAGCCATTCGAAGCTTTCTTAAACGAAGAACACAATGGTAATCGCACGATGTTCGAGGCATTAGACAACGCCGAAACGCAGCGCGCGCACTTTAATCATGCTGATAACAATAGCGCTGATGCCGCCGTCGCTCTTGCCACACTGCTGCACGAATACGATATCGAACCTGAAGATGGGCAGTTGATCCTCTCACGCGATATCTTCCGCTCCGGGCGTACAGTTTCACGCATCAACGGGAGAGCCGTTGCCCAGCACGTACTCCAGCAGGTAGCCAGCTGGCTGGTCGATATTCATGGGCAGAGCGAGCATATGAGCCTGCTACGACCTGAACAGCACGTGAATTTTCTGGATCGCTACGCCGAACTTTTGCCCCTGCGCGAGCAACTCGGCGCGAAGGTAACGGAATGGCGCGAGGCTCGCAAGAAGCTGGCCGCGTTGCGGCAGACGGAGCGGGATGCTGTTCGCCGCGCCGAATTCTTGCGCTTCGAGATCGAGGAAATTGAAAAGGCCGAGCTGGAACCCGGCGAAGTCGACGAACTGGAAGCCGAACGCAAGGTACTCAACAACGCCGAGCGCTTGCGCGAACTATGCGCCCTCATCTATGGTTCCATCAAAGGTGGCGACTTTGCCGGCGATGAGTACCGCCCGGCGCTGGATCAACTGCGCCCCGCTTTGCGCGCTATGAACGAACTCGTGCGGCTCGATCCGACCCTGCAAGAAAACGAAACCAATCTCGCGGAAGCCATTTATCGCCTGGAAGATGTGGCCGCCAGTATCAGCAGCTACGAGAGCGATATCGAGGATGATCCGCAGCGATTGTCCGATATCGAAGAGCGACTCGACCTCATCAATCGTCTTAAGCGCAAATACGGCGCGACTATAGAAGAGATTCTCAAACGCGTCGATGAAGACCGCGCCGAACTTGAAACCATCGTCCACCGCGACGAGCTGGTCGCGAACCTGGAGAAGCAAGATACTGAATTGCGGCGCGAGATTGGCCGCATCGCCCAGCAAATCTCCGAGCGCAGGCGTGAGGCCGCCATGCAACTCTCTGCCGCCATGGAAGAGCAACTGGACAGCCTCAATATGAAACGCGCGCGTTTTTCCGTTGAAATCGAGCAGGTTCCCGATGAAAACGGCGTACCGGCCAGCATCAATGGTCAACCAGAACAGCTTTATGCCTGCGATATGACGGGTATCGACCGCGTGCAGTTCCTGATTGCGCCCAATCCCGGCGAACCATTTAAGCCGCTGACCAAAATTGCTTCCGGCGGTGAAACATCGCGCCTGATGCTCGCCCTTAAAACCATCCTCGCCTCGGCGGATGCCACTCCAACACTGATCTTTGACGAAATCGACGCCGGTATCAGCGGCAAAAGTGGTCAGATCGTGGGCGAGAAGTTGTGGCAATTGACCCACAACCACCAGGTGATCTGCGTCACACACCTTCCACAAATCGCCGCTTTTGCCGATATGCACTACAATGTCAATAAGCAGATCTATGGTGAGCGCACTGTCACTATCGTTAACGAACTGCGCCCCGAACAGCGCGTGCGCGAGATCGCGCATATCATGGGCGGTAGCGTGACCGAGTTTTCGATGAAGAGCGCCGAAGAATTGCTGGCAAGATCATATCTCTGGAAAGAGCATTGGACAAAAAACAGGCAGGAGCAATAATATCATGCCTTCTATCGCAATTATAGGCGCCGGATGCAGTGGCCTTGCCGCCGCCCATGTACTACAAGACGCCGGATACACCGTCACCCTCTTTGAACAACACAATTATGCTGGTGGGCGAGTCGCGACAGGTAAACGTGAGGGCTTCATTTATGAGTATGGAGCGCAATACATCAAAGGCGGCAGCCCGGTCAGCGATAGTTTGATTCTTGAACGTTTCCGCGCGGAAGATTTGATCGATATCGACAAACCCGTCTGGATTTTTGATAGCCAGGGACACATCCAGGAAGGCGATCCGGCGCAGAATATCGGCCCGAAGTGGACGTACCGCAGTGGCCTTTCTACCTTACCGCAACGTATGGCGGAAGGACTGGATATCCGCTTGAGGAGCCATGTTTCACGAATAAAACCCCTGGCGGCAGGTTGGAGCCTGGCCGGTGAAGAAGGCCGGCCTCTTGGAGACTACGATCAACTCCTGATTGCCCTGCCCACAGGTGAAGCCGATGCGCTTATCCTGTGCAGCAAAGAGGACCTGAAAGATGATTCAACGAACTGGATGTATCTCGTAAGTGTTTACCTGCGCGAGGGAGGCTCTAAACCGCTGCTTTCGGTGATGTTAGGATACGAGACAAGGCCCGAAAAGCGCCCCTATTATGCCCTGGTCAATACAGATAAGAAGCACCCCATCTCCTGGCTGGCCTGGGAGCATGAAAAGTCTCCTGAGCGAGTTCCACCGGGTGCGGGACTGTTGATAGCGCAGATGGCTCCTCAATTTACGCTCGACCATTGGAATAACAAGCACGAGCAAACCGTAGAGGATGTACACCAGCTGGTTGTCGAACTCATCGATGAGCCTCTGGACACGCCAGTTTTTGGTGATGTATATGCCTGGGCCTGCGCATTGCCGGTGAGAAAGGCTAACGCCGATACCATCAATGCTATAGCCTTTCCTCATCGCCTGGCTTTTTGTGGCGATGGCTACGTTGGTGGGCGCGTTCACCTGGCACTGGAAAACGGCATCAGGGTAGCACACCAGATTATTCAAGGGCACGTGGAAGAAAAACAGGAGTAAAAATAGTGTTTCCCACGCTTCCGCCATCCACTCAAGATGAGCTTGAACAGTTAGCGCAGCGTTATGGGCGTCCACTGGTACATGACGCTGTGCTTGATACACCCGGCATGTTCGACCCGCTGAACCGTACTGATCGCTTCGGAGAAGTATGCATGGTCGTGCGTCGCAGGAACGGCAATTTGCTCGCCATCAAGAAAACCTTTTATCCGCCCGGAGCCTACCGGTTGCCGACCGGAGGAATCAATCACGGAGAACATATCCTGGATGCATTGCGACGTGAAACATACGAGGAAACCGGTCTTGAAGTCAACGTTACCCGGTTCCTGGCCGCGGTAGCATATCACGTTGGAAGTAGCGAAGCGAACCCGCTATTTTACACATTTGCGTTTCTGCTGGACGAAATAAGTGGTTTGCTGCAAGTCGTCGATGAAAATGAACGCATAGAGGCCTTTCGCGAGGTAAAGCCTGCCGACCTGTTGCTCATGGCTGATTACCTCAATGGTATAGGAACACAACATAGCAGCGAAATCAATGGCGACTGGAGAGATTGGGGGCGCTTCCGGGCCGTAATTCACAGGCTGGTATGGGAAGCCCTCAAGGCCGCGTAATTGCAGGGCATGCTATAATATGGTTGTTGATATTTATCCAAGGGACAAAGATATGAACAAGAAACTACTCAGCACGGTCTTACTATTTGCCGTTTTCATCGGCTTCCTCTGGTGGGGCCTCTCCATGCTCACATCGCCCGGCGATGCTGAAACGAAGGTCTATGCCGTTTTGCTCCTCGGCTGCTCCGCCTACGCGCTGGTTTCAATTTTAATGCTGCCACGCAAAAAAATGTAGAGCCGCTTAAATTTTGTGACGTACCCATGACCCCCTTCGTTTTAAAACTCAGGCCGAGAAACTGAATCATAAGGAGTCGCTTCTATAGCCGATTCATATAGGAAGCGACCAGGCGGAATCCCCTCTGAGGCAGGTTGCTCGCAGGGCAATTGAGTAGGGGAATCCTGCGAGTTACGGGACTTTTTGCTCGCATATCTCAGACCAATAGACCTTTGTCCTTGCTCGCAGGATACGAATAGAAAATAGCGCTACTCTCGGCACTTATAGGGGAGGTTAAAAGCGCTCCAACCTGGAAACCCGTAGCCCAGGAAGAGTGCGCCAAGTTATGGAGCAAGTACCTGTCTTAACACGGTCAGATCAATTAGAAAAGCAAGAGAACGCCAGTAATGAGAAGTTTCGCTGGATGCGACATTTCTTTACAGAAGATGTATCAGCAGGTAACCGTTCGCTTATCGACCTGCAGCGACGAGCTACCTGGATAGGAATCGCGTGCGTTCTTCAGGCAATCGATCAAATTGACTCCAACTGGTATCTGCAATTTTTACCTTTCCTGCGCCCCATCATCCATATTTACCCCGTCTTTCTAATCCTTGGCAGCTTTTTTGCCATGTGGCAGGCATTACGCCCCGCGAAGCAAAAAAAGCAGGCCGAACGCCCTGTCCGCCGTCCTCAGCGCTGGCAGCGTATTGCCCTGATATGCATATTGCTGGCAGCGATTGGAGGCGTATTCGAATTTTCACTCGCAACCGTAACCAGCTTTATGTCTCCTCAGTATTCTAATGATGGGACTTCGCTTGATACAAATGCTGCCGCCCTCCTTTTAGAGGGGCGCAATCCCTACACCGATTCAGATATCGTCCACCTGGTGCGCGCATTTGAAATCCAGCCGGATTGGACAACACCTTTGCGCGAAGGACAGTTTGCCGGACGGCTGGCATATCCATCCCCCAGCGAAATGCGAACCGTGCTGGACACGGACTTGAAAGCAGGAAGCGCCCCTGAATTCGAATCGAAGGTCAGTTATCCTGCCCTGTCTTTCCTGTCACTTCTTCCATTTATCGCGCTTGGTATATATAACGTCCTCATCTTCTATGTTGCGTGCTACCTGGTGCTGGTGGCAATTGCCTGGAAGCTGGTACGCCCGGAACTGCGTCCCTGGGTATTGCTACTGGCATTGGCCAATGTGGGGATGTTATCTTCGGTTGCGGGTGGAAATCTCGATATCTTTAATATCGTATTGATTGTGTTTGCCTGGCTCTTGAGGGAGCGGAAATGGAGTTCAGCGGTTTTCCTCGGCCTGGCTATTGCGACCAAGCAACCTTCCTGGCTCATCGCTCCGTTCTATGCAATCATGATCTGGCGCCACTATGATTTCAAGGAAGCGGTACGCCGCCTGTCTATTGCCGGCGTCGTCGCCCTTGCTATCAATCTGCCTTTCATTCTTTGGGACCCACATGCCTGGCTCGCTGGTGTTCTGGCCCCGGTTGCCGATCCGATGTTCCCTCTGGGAGATGGTTTGATCAGCCTCAGCTTTGCCTCGATCCTACCCTTTTTCCCATCCTGGGTTTACGATATCCTCGAGTTCTCTACGATGATTGCATGTCTCGTATGGTACTGGCGTCTAAGCAAGCAGCGTCCTGAAGCGGCCCTGGTATTTGCCTTTATGCCGCTGTTTTTCGCGTGGCGCAGCCTGCCCTCTTACTTTTACTGCTCGGCCTTCCCGCTGTTTATCATGTTGACATCCAATGGGCTGGCTCGACTGCGTGGAGAAGCCAGTCAATCACTATCTCTGCCATTTGGTTATGGCGGGCGAACAGTAAACGATTTAGCGGGTAGTGTCGGTATGCATGCGGCAGTCCAATATCCAGGAATGATACGCAATTTGCGTTAATAAATGGGAGGCGTTCCAATGTCCAGACCTATTTTGGCTGCCAGTTTCTGTGCCTGCACAATTGACTCTTGAATCATTTTCATATCACGCGCGCTCATAGTGGTGTTGATCCAGGAACGCGCTCTCGGACGCCACATAAGATGCTCCAGAAATAATGGCCATACTTCCTGGCTCACGCGTTCAATGGCACGTTTCGTATGAGGGGAGGCCTGTTGTAGTAAGAATTGCTCATACGCTACACCGGCCCCGTGATGAATTCCATCGTCAATCGCCAACCGCTTGCAAATCTCACCGAGAATAGTACCTGGCGCCGCCGCCGCGATCTGATGGAAACGATCAATGACCAATCCTTCATAGATGACCTGCAGCAGCCACACTTTCTCCTCAATGCTATCTGATTCTAGCGTCAGTTTGCCCAGTTTCTCAAGATAAGGATCAGGCTCACCCGTACCTCCCACTTCCTGCGTCAGCTTGAGCCAGGCCTCCGCGTGACGAGCCTCATCTTGCATCATCGTCGAATAATAGAGCTTCCCTGCCATATCAGGCGCCCCTGTCAGCAATTGAACCGCGGCCTGAGATGCCAGCATATCAGCCTGTAATTGCTGGGTTACGACTGAAACCCATATCTCCCGGCGGCGAGCAGCCTTCTCCTGCGATGCTTGCTTCTCAGGTATAGGCGGCAACTGGCCCCATGATAGCTGTTCTACCTTCCAGGCTTGACGCTTTGCCAACGTATAGAAACGTTGCATTTCTTCAACAGTTGTCTCATCTGGTTGTTGGCTCATAGCATGTTCCTTTCAATCAATCCCGTTCAGCATCAAGCACGAGAATGGATCAATAGACAAACGTGGCACCCGGCACTCTTTCCTCGTCTTCAAGGCGTAGGGGCTAGATAATCCAGGCCCATGTAAATACGAGCTGAGGCGGCGTTTCCCGCATAAGCACTTCATAAATTCTTTTCCATATGCGATAAGAGTATCGTAACATGCAATAGTTGTGCCGTCAAGGAGCATACACCTTGACACCTTGACAATCAAAGCGATATATCGCTATAATTAACGATATATCGCTTTGATTATCGGCGCTGTGGAAAGGAAGAACGAATATGTTCGGTGAACGTTTTGCTTTTGGATTTGAGGGATCAGGAGATGAATCCTGGACGCCTCCATGGTTACGGTCCGAGGGCCGCCCGGATCGAGGCCCCCGTTTCTTCGCTATGCACCGGGGACGTGGCCCATTTGGTCATGGCCCGTTTAGTCCTGGAGGTTCCTTTGGTCCTGGCGGAGAAGGAAGCCGCTTCTTTGGCCGGGGTGATATGAAGTTTGCCCTGCTGCAGCTCTTGCAAGAGCGCCCTATGCATGGCTATGAAATGATGAAAGCCCTTGAGGAAAAGTCGGGTGGGTTCTATACCCCCAGCCCTGGATCAATTTATCCCACGCTGCAAATGTTGGAAGATCGTGGGTTCGTCACCTCTAGTGAGGTCGAAGGCAAGCGAGTATATAGTATAACCGATTCCGGCCGTTCCATGCTAGCCGAACGGCGGAGCGACGAAGAAGGATTCGCAGGCCCTCCCTGGATGCGAGGTCGAGGCCCCGGTGGGCATGGTCAGCGCCCGGAAATGAGAGCATTGCGCAGTGAAGCGGCGGAAGTGGGGCGCTTGTTTGCCATCGCCGGCAGGATGTCCCTACAAAACCCGGAGAAACTGGCCCGACTGCGCACTATCATTGAACGCACACGTAAAGAATTAAGTGACTTGATCTATAACACTGATTCGCAGCACGGGCAGTAAAAAAAGGGTTACGGTTTTAACCAGGCTCATCCAAAAGTCCTGTTTTCTAGCAAGTGTTAAGGCGAATTTCACCTCGATTGACGATAGTACCTTGTGTACAGGTCGAACTTTAGGCTATACTGTAAGCAACGGGAATCGCTTTGTCACTCAGTGGGCGCGGTGACGAAGAGGCAAGATATCCCGTTGCATTTTTTATTCTGCTCACCTTTCAGAAAGTTCTGCCTCACCTGCTGCACAAAGTATCTGATCTCTACGCCTCCCTATCCAAATTTCGCAATCTCATCATCTTTTCTATTAATTTTCAAAAAGATGTGTTATACTAGCATAAGTCCACTTTGTAGGGAGGTATTGCCATTATGTCACAGATGCAAGAAATGGAGTTGATGCTTCTACGCGCTCGCCTCAACATTCAAGAAGGGCGACCGGAAGACGCTTTGACCGCACTCGAAACCATTCAGACCGATGATCCCGAAAAACAGCGAGAAATTGCCTATTTATGTGCCTGGTGCTACCACCAGCAGGGAAAATGGACTGAAGCAGTTCGTTATCTTTCTCAGTATACTCCGAACGACATCGAAGATAACTGGAACGATGCAGATCATAACGAGCGTGAGCGTCGTGCTTTCTATCTTCTCTGGCTCGGAAATGTTGCCGTCAACCTTTCGCATTATGCCGATGCTTCTCGTCATTACGAGCAATGTCTCAAAATTTTGCGTGAGCGTCGCGTTCATCTTCCCAGGGTCCTGCTGAAAGCTCGCTGCGGGCTTGGCCTGACCTCCACCATGAACGGGTTTTATCTTGCCGCTATCCAGCACTACGAAGATGCGCTCCAGCTCATTAAGGATGATCTGGAGAGCGAAGACGCCACCGAGATCTACTATGGACTCGCCGATGCCTACCGCTTAGCAGGGAAGTTTGAGCAGGCCTATACTTATGGTAAGATGGCACTGCGGCTCTATGAAAAAAGGTCCCAGCGCTATTGGGAAGGACGCATGCACAACCTGCTTGGCCGCATTTGTTTCCAGATGGGCCAGTATCAGGACGCGAGCGACCATTATATGGAAGCGCTCTCCGCTGCGACCCTTGATAACTCCCCTGGCATGATGATGATCAACTTCGTCGCTCTCGCCGACCTGCGCCTGTCTGAAGAACGTCTTGAAGAGGCTTTGCGATTCTGTCAACGCGCTCGCGAAGCAGGTGCGCGTGTGAACGACGAACACCTCTGCGGCCTCATGTACCTCGTCTGTGGTAAGGTAGTCCACGCACAGGCCGAGCAGACCGAAGGCGCGCGCCATCAAGAGCTCCTGGAGGAATCTATCCAATACTTCGAGCAGGCCCTGGAGCAACTTTCCCGCACTCAGGCAACCACCAACCTTGCCGAATTGCATGGCTGGTTGGCCAAAGTCTATGAAGAGTTGGGACGGCATCAAGATGCGGTTGAGCACTGGAAACATGCCTACTCCTCGCTCTCCACTTCAAAAGGCCCATCCTGGTGGTACTAGTTGCTATTCTGGCTGTAGCCGCACCAGCATAATGCCGAACCAGAGCACCCAGATCGCGAACAGCAGGATCGCCGGGGTAGTGAGTACGGCCTGCCCTGCATTGCCCGCGTTGGGCGCGTATGCTACCTCGACCGCGCTACCGCTTAGCAGCGCGGCGAGGGCCAGCGCCAGGTAGCTGAACAGCACCCATATATCTGGCCACAGATTTCGCCCCCGCCTGGCAATTACCATGCCAAAAAATAGACACGCAATTGCCAGTAATCCCCCGCCTACCGTGTAAGTAATAAAGGCTAACATGCCCGAGAAAGCAGCAAAATTGGTAGGCAGCATATTCGACGTAGACACGACCAGCAGATAAATTGTACTCGCCAGCGTCCCCGCCACCGTCAGAAGCAGTCCTGAAACTCCTCCCCATGCTGCGATCACTGCATAGCCCCGCCCGCGCCACGCGTAAGCTGGCATACCACTCGCATCTTTGCCATCTGTATTGCTTTCTTCTGCCGCCTCTTCGTCTGTCTCCTCGTCTTCCTCCTCTTCCTCTACATCCTCGTTCTCCTCTTCGTCCGCACCCAGAATTTCCTGCGCCACAATAATACGGAACAGCGTAAAAGGCAGGCTCAGCATCAAAGCGAATCCCAGCATCAGTAGCAGGCGATAGCCAAGAAATTGCAAATCGTGCCTGGAAATCCAATGCAGCGTCGCAACCGGTGTCGCTAAGGCGTCTCCATAGCCCTGTGGTACGAGTATAAGCAGTTGATAAAGCAGTACTCCCGGAAAGAGCAGCAAAGCCCCAATAATGCAATAGAGGCCGTTTCTATGTAGTTTTGATAAGAATGATCGTTTCATGTTCGTGTCGTTTTGATACTATCTCAGTCCGGTGCGCCTGTCAATAATGGATGTCGCTTCTCTTATTATGCCGGTGGTTGCTGTTGTGACCTGACCTTCTGGTGAACTTCCATCATATAATGTTTTGCCGCCCCCTGTGTGTGAATGCTCAAAAAGTTTACGGCCCGTCGCTGCCTTTCTGTCGCGGGAGTCGTGTGTAAATCACGTAAGAAGGCTACATGCAGGAATCCTTGCATCGCGGGATCGGGGGGCGCTGCCGCTTTAGCAGGATTTTCAACGAGTTGTCTTGTGGCCAGTCGTTCAACTGGCTCGTCTGCACAAGCTATTCCTGAAGAAGCAGGATTGGGTAAAGTTACAGGCGCATCGGTTCGCGGCGCATCCAGGGAGAAGAGGTGATTGAGTGAGTTCGCTTGCTTATCGCGCTCCGTTAACGGCTGCAGGCCAAAAATGTTCTCCACGGTAGCAAGTACCGAAGTATGGTCATAAACGGTATGGTCGATGGTATTTTTGGGAATAAGAGGCGATATGATGATGGCAGGAACGCGCACACCAAGCTGCTTAAAATCAAATGAGGAGCGATTGTTCTCAGGGTTGGTCGGTTTATCGCCGGGAGCTACCGCCTGCGGTGGCGGCACGTGATCGTAGAATCCGCCATGTTCATCGTAGGTGATGATCAGGACGCTATCTTCCCAGTGCGGTGAGTTACGAATGGCCTCATACGTGCTTTTTATGAGCGCTTCGCCCCGCGTAATATCGTCCAGGGGATGCTGTGAATTGCCGCACACAAAGTCTGATAAAACACGATAATCCGGTTCGATAAAGGCGTAGGACGTGCCATAATCAGCATTCTGCACATCCTTACTAAAGTCCTCGAATTCGCGAAAGCGACCCTCGGCAAGCCGCACCGTCATCCCGCTGATTGCC
Organism: Ktedonobacteraceae bacterium; assembly: GCA_035653615.1. Classification (NCBI taxonomy): domain Bacteria; kingdom Bacillati; phylum Chloroflexota; class Ktedonobacteria; order Ktedonobacterales; family Ktedonobacteraceae; species Ktedonobacteraceae bacterium. Next base: position 99,546 of record DASRBN010000033.1, read on the forward strand.
AGCGCCTGGGGAAACAGGTCACCCTTATAGATAGTCCAGCTGAACCCCTCGTCGTCAAGCTCATCGTAAATGGTGCCATTGTCAAATGTAAAGCCGTTGAAGAGTATGGAACTCGCCATATCCGCATTTGAGGGACTATGATCGAGTCCGCCTGATGATGCGGCATGAATAAAGAAACGATTGGGCCATGTCGGGCCGGGCATAGAGGAAAACCAGCGATCGCACACGGCAAATTCTCGCGCCAGAGTCGTAAGCACAGGCAGTTGCTCCGGCGCAAAACATTTCATGATCTCGCCGGGATGTTCCGTATCGACGGTAGCATAATCCAGCACGAAGCCGCTATTATCGATCTGAGGATAAGTGCCCTTAAGTCCGCAGAGCTGCATCTTGACATCACTGAACTCGTGCCCAGGATCATGCGGCATCGACCAGTCGGCAGGAGAGGAAACAGCGATCTTATTGCCACGCGGGTCAAGATTCCAATCCCGCGCCGGGTCCAGCCCATCGATAGCAGTAGGCTGCCCGGTCCCGGCGTCGGTTCCACGAATATTGGAGAAGCCGAGCAAATGATCAAAGGACCTGTTTTCCAGCATCAACACAAACACATGTTTGATGCGGTCGGGTTTCTTCTTGCCGTGTACGAAAATTTGGCAGATGATAAATGCCAGTTGTATGCCGAGCAGCCAGAAAAGGTTGACCAGGTTCGCGAAAATGAGGCAGGCATACTTAACAACAGTGTAGAACGCCACAGCGGCCCAGTTTCCATGCTCCTTGATGGCGTTGTCTGCCCACTGCGTGCATCTATACGTAATTCCGATCAACCAGCGATCTCGAGTGCGGTCAGCCTGCAATTTACGATATCCGCAAAGCGACACCCTTGCACCTCTCTTTAAACAGGGAGCGTCAGGACATTATGTCCCTCGCGCCCTGGTTGTACCAGGTGAGAAATGAAGAGTTCCACCACAAACGGTTTATCATAGAGTGGCTGGCGTTTTTCGTTCAGGAAAAAGATATGCAGGCGATCTCTACGCCCGCTCGGTCCACTGGCCAGCGGGCGCATCGGAATTGTTACTTCCGCGACATAGCCTGAGGCGGGAACAGTTACCAGCGCTCGCTGCACAATATAAGCGTAACTCTGGTAAAGCGCCGAGCGTACCTCAATCAGCACTTTATCCCCATACACAAGCGCGCTAAGCCCGCATGGTTCGGACCCCCTTTTCGCCCCCGGAGCCAGTACCGGCTCATCTCTGCCCATGATATGCAGGCGGATCGTATATCCTTGATCCGGCTGTATGCGTAATGGAGTCTCGATAATAGCCGCGGCTGCCGTCGCCGCCTGCGGTTGGCCAAGGATAAACTGCTGTAATTGCTTGAACCATGATCGTTCGCCGCTCTGTGAGGCCAGATTGCCCTCGCGCGTAGCAGGCGCTCTTCTGCTCGTTGCTCCACCTCTCTGTTGCGGCTTCATCGCCGGTAACAGGCCGGTGATACGCTGTTTCCAGCCGGGAGGTTGCTGCTCCACCTTGTTTGGACGTGGTTGTGCAGGTAGGGAGACCTTTTCTTCTGGAGCAATGGTATCCTGCTCCCAATATAAATCCACCGTATCCGCCTCGACTACCTGGTCGAGCGTGTTCTGCGTACCCTGCGCGGCAGGTGCCGCCTCGACACTTCTGACTTCTTCTCGCGTTTCAGGTGAAATCGTTTGGGATTGCTGTGTAGGGGCTACATTTGTCCCGCTCCTCTCCGTTGCGGCTCCTGCGTGTTCTGCCGGCTCCTGCGTTGGCGATGCCGGGCGAGGCGCAAGCGGGCGCTGTGGAATTGTTTGCGGGCGCGCCGATTGCCAGCGTTCCAGATTCTTGTACGAGAGCGGGACAATACGCACCGTCTCAACATCTCCATCCCCCTCGACGGCGGGAGCGACTTCGCTGCTCAACTTCGGCGACCTCATCACTAAGGGGCGGCGGAAGCGAGGATTGCGCAATGCCGCGGCCATTTCCGCGATAGTCTGGAAGCGCTCTTCAGGATCGACCGATAGCGCCTGCATAACGCACTCATCTACATGAATGCTGATATGTGAGTCGATCTCCCGTGGAGAACGTAACCGCTGCTGGGAGCGCAATGCCGATTCATCAGGAGGAGTCCCGGTCAACAGCAGGTAGAGAACTGCCCCCAGGCTGTAGACATCTGAACGCTGATCCCCATTGCCAAGCAGCGCCTCAGGTGCCCCAAAGTATGACAAATGTGTTGCCGGCGACATTGGAGCAGGCAGCATCTCACGCAGCTTCGGCGGCAACCAGGAAATCATCAACGCGGGTTCCGCCTGCTCGCTGTTCGTATTTAAGATAATCGTATAGGGATCAAGGTCCCTGACCACGATTTGACGGCTATGGAGCCTCTCTAATACCTGGCAAAGTTTCTCCATCCACTCAAGCGTGCGGCGTTCTGATGGTAAGCCCTGGCCGCTTTGTAGAAAGTCTTGCAGCGTATAAAGCCGGGAGGTATTATTTCTGGTGGCTTCCTCGCTTTCGACGTTCTCTTTTGTTCCTGAGAGGGCGGCTGGTTTTCCGGTAACCGTGTAGAGATGCAGCTGCGAGTAACGCAGGTCGGTCACAGGCATTAAATGAGGCAACTGCCAGCGGCGCAGCAAATCGTATTCCTGCTCTACCAGTTTAATCGCTTTCATCCGATCCTCGTCCTCTAAGGCAGTAATATCTATATCACGCATAGCCACCATGCGCTGCTGCCCGGTCTGGGACGGTCGGCGGTTATCGAGCGCAAAGTAGAGATTCACATAGGGACGGCGCCGGATAAGGGACGTAATGCGATAGTATTGAGCGATATCAGATTCATCTTGCACGAGTAAAGAGGCATCTTTTTGTTTATCGATACGCTCGCCACAGGAACTGCAGAAAGCTGCGTGCGGCGGCAAAGCGGCCTGGCAGAATGGACAGAAGAGGCCGCCATCAGTCGTATGATCGGGGGAAGCTTGTGTCATACTCATAATTCATTCTCTTTCAATCCCAGTCGGGAAAAGGTCCAGTTCCTGCCGCTTCCCTGTGGGAGGAGTGTAGTAGCCAAACCTGCATATGTCAAGTGCAAATGCTCTAGCGAGTCAATTTGATAGGTTGCTTAGTACCTGACAAGATTATAGCATAGCAATGAAAACTCTTCACCCTGCTGTATAGCAGGATAATAGGCATTTTATCTTATCCTCTCCGGAACAGATGAAAAACTCTGACCTTGCCACAAATGGTTGGTTTTGTTAGAATTCTCCAAGATGTGGTGTGCTTTTAAGCCAACATACATGCTACAATAACAGTAGTGCAGGCTAAAAGGCCCGGATTCTCGATTGAGATTGAAAAAGGAATATTGCACTCTCGCCTGGCCGTTCTACCCTCAAACAATGTGGGCAGATTCATGTCGAAAGAAGTACCTGGAGGCGTTATTTTTATGGACTTAGCAACACTTCTATTTTGGATCGTTGCTGTGATACTGGTCGGTTCCGCTCTGCTGGTGGTGGGATTGAATAACATCGTTCACAGCGCGCTGTCCCTGGTCGTCGTCTTCGCGATGGCCGCCGGCATCTATCTTCTGGCTAATGCCGAATTCATCGCCATCGTACAAATCCTGATTTACGCGGGAGCGGTTACTATCCTTATCCTCTTTGCTCTCATGCTCACCCGTACCGTCAATATCCAGACCAATAGCAACCCGATAAACAAATACTGGTGGTTGGGAGTGATTATCAGCGCCCTGGTCGGCGCGACGATCCTCTTCGCGGTCACCGTCAGCCCGCATTTTGTGGCTCCTGCCAGTAGCGCCCTCGGATATAGCGCGCACAATAGTACCTGCCCGCTGCCACCGAACAATGTCGTCTACATTGGCAACTTATTGTATAGCCCCACCTGTTATAGCTACGTGCTTCCTTTTGAAATCGCATCGGTTGTGTTGCTCGTAGCCATCATAGGCGCGATCGTGATTGGTAGGGAGGAAGAATAATCTATGCTCACGCTCAATCATTTTCTGGTACTCGGCGCTGTCCTTTTCTGTATTGGACTCTACGGAGCCATCGTGAAGCGCAACGCCATCGCCGTGCTGATGGGCATCGAAATTATGTTGAATGCAGTCAATATCACCCTGGTTGGTTTTTCGCTCTTCAACACGGCCAGACCGTATGCTACTTATTTGACCGGCCAAATTTTCGCCATTTTCATCATTACTGTCGCCGCCGCCGAAGCCGCGGTCGCCCTTGCCATGGTCATCTCCATCTACCGCAAGCGCAGCACGGTTGACGTGACAGACTTTGACATGATGAAGTGGTAAATGGAGAAATACTATGGCATTGTATTCGTATTCCTGGTTCATTCTCTTCTCGCCGCTTTTCTCATTTGTCGTGATTGTATTTGGCACGCGCATGTGGGACCTGCTCAGCCGCAAGTCCGTTGAAGCAGCCGCCACGCACGAGGAAAAAGAGGAAGCCGAGGAGGAGAGCGATATTCATGAAATGAAGGTGCAGGGGCCAAAGGGTGAGGATCAGACTTTTCTCGATATCGAAGACCCTAAAGTGCCCCGCCTCACACCGGGTGCCAGGATCAGCGCCTATCTAGGCATAGTGATCATGGGGCTTGCCTGCATTTATTCCTGGATTTTGCTCCTTGCTTCAACAGGCGTTATTCCTGGTTTTCCCATGCCTGCTGGCGGCGTTCCCGTTTTTTCCTACAATTGGTTCACGCAAGGAACTGCCAGCTATATCATCGCCTTTCGGGTGGATAACCTGGCCATCGCCATGATGGTCGTCGTCACGACCGTCTCGCTGCTGGTGCAATTTTATTCACAAGGATACATGGAAAGGTCGTCGGGCTACGCGCGTTTTTTTGCCTATCTCTCGCTCTTTACCTTCTCCATGCTCGACATCACCTTTGCCCAGAACTTCCTGGTGATCTTCATCGGTTGGGAGCTGGTCGGCCTGAGTTCTTACCTGCTGATCGGCTTCTGGATCAACAAACGAGCCAAGCCTGACGAGGACCGCCTCTCGCCCGCCAGCGCGTCCATTGAAGCCTTTATCACCACGCGCATCGGTGATGTTGGCTTCATTATCGGCATCATGATCCTGTTTACCAGCACGGGCACCTTCGATTTTGCGCAACTGGCGACGCGCGTTGGAACCATGGACAAGGCTCTGCTCACGACTGCAATGATCCTGGTCTTCTGTGGCGCCATCGGCAAATCCGCGCAGTTCCCGCTGCATGTCTGGCTTCCACCTGCTATGGAAGGCCCGACACCGGTCAGCGCCCTCATCCACGCTGCTACTATGGTGGCCGCCGGTGTCTACATGGTGGCGCGTACCTTTCCGCTCTTTGCCGCCGCCGGGCCGCAAGCGTTTGAGGTAGTGGCCTGGGTGGGTGCATTCACCGCTCTCTTTGCTGCTTCGATTGCCATGTGCCAGAGGGACTTCAAGCGCGTCCTGGCATTTTCCACCATCAGCCAGCTTGGTTATATGTTCGTCGGGCTTGGTGTCGCTGGTAGCGCTTATGGCCCTGGCCCTGGTATGTTTCACCTGTTCACGCATGCTTTCTTCAAAGCCCTGCTCTTCCTGGGTGCCGGTAGTGTTCTGCACGCCTTGCATCATGCCACGCATCACGAGGAACAGCGCATGGATAAAATGGGTGGACTGGCAGCCTTTATGCCAGTTACAGCGATCACCTGGCTGATCGCGACCCTTTCAATCGCCGGTTTCCCTTTCTTCGCCGGCTTCTATAGCAAAGAAAGCCTGATCGGTTTAGCCTTCGATAGCGGCCACTACGCGATATGGGCAGTCACCTTGTTTACCGCCGGCCTGACAGGTTTCTACATGCTGCGCGCCTATATCCTGGCATTTGGCGGCAAGGGTGGCCCCTGGGGCGGGCTCTGGGGCAAGGCGGAACTCTATCGCGGCGAAGGTCACCCACATGAATCACCGCTGACCATGACCATTCCACTGGTCTTGCTGGCAATCGCCTCGGTCGCCGCCGGGTACTGGTTCGGCATCTATGGCTACCTGCAACCGGGCGTCAGCTTCGACGTGGGCCGCTTCTTTGCCGATTACAAGACCTGGGTAGGCGTGGTTGTCTCCATCGCCGGTCTGGGCGTCGCCTATGCCATCTACGCGCGTGTCGAATACGCGCGCATTCATGAATACGTCGAAAGCCACGCGGCCCTGCGCCTGCTGCACCGCATCCTGCTGAATAAGTATTATATGGACACACTGTACAACCTGCTCATCAAATATGGCGTGCTTGGTCTCTCGCATATCGAGCAGGCCTTCGATATGTACATCGTGGATGGGCTGGTCAACGGCGTAGCGCAAGTGGTAACCCTGTTTGGGCGCGACCTGCGGCACACCGAAACCGGTCGCGTGCAGGCCTACATGATTGGCTTCTTTGGTGGTGTAGCAGTGCTGGCAATCGTCGTCATCGCGCTGGTCACATATGTGAAGTGAGGGTAAGATTGTGATATTTACGAGTGATCTCACCTGGATACTCTTCCTGCCGGTGTTGGGTGCATTAGCAGTGCTGGCAACTCCGGTACGCATTGCGCGCTGGATGGCTTTGTTGTTTTCCGCCGCCACCTTCGCGCTATCCCTGGCCATATTCGTCCGTATCGCCGTTAATGGCTACAACTTTGGCAGCCTGGCGAATCCTGCCGATTCGTACAATGCTCCGTGGATCAATTTTACCGCCGGCTCCTTCCATTTCGTCGTGAACTACTTCCTGGGGGTAGATGGTCTGGCTTTGCCCATGGTCATCTTGAACGCCCTGCTCACGATGCTGGCAATCATCGGCGGTTGGCATAAAGTGCGCGTCAAAGAATATATGGCCCTGATACTGCTCCTGGAAACTGGCGTCATGGGCGTCTTTATATCGCTTGATTTGTTCCTCTTCTTCCTCTTCTGGGAGGTCGAACTTGCACCCATGTTCCTCTTGATCGGCATCTGGGGCAACGAACACATCAAGCATACCGTCTTCGGAGATATGCCCGGTCGCATCTACTCGGCCTGGAAATTCCTGCTGTACACCTTCTTCGGCAGTATCTTCATGCTCGCCGGTATCCTCTTGCTCTACTTCAACGAAGGCGGCACCACGGCCAGCATGCAGTTCTTCCTGACGCATATGCCGGGCGGTAATATATCGTTCCTTGGTATCACGATGAGCCTGCAGCTCCTGATCTTCCTGCTCATCTACCTGGCTTTCGCCATCAAGATACCAATGTTCCCGTTCCATACCTGGCTGCCCGATGCGCACACCGATGCCCCGACCGAGGTCAGCGTGATCCTGGCGGGTATCCTGCTGAAGATGGGGGCCTATGGATTGATCCGTATCTGCCTGACGCTCCTGCCGGTTGGTATCCAGCAGTTCTCCGGCTGGCTGGCGATCCTGGCCGTCATCAACATACTCTATGGCGCGGGTATCTGTCTTGTGCAGACCGATATGAAGCGTCTGATCGCCTACTCCAGCGTCAGCCATATGGGTGTCGTACTGCTGGGTGTAGCGGCTGCTGCCGGTCTCACTGGAACAGCCCAGCTTGCATTTCGCACGGCGGCGCTCACAGGCGCGAGCATCCAGATGTTCAGCCACGGTATCATCACGGGTATGCTCTTCTTCTGCGTCGGCGTCATTTACGATCACGCGCATACCCGCGAAATTGCGGTCTTCGGCGGTGTCGCCAAAACGATGCCTATACTGGCAACATTCTTTACGTTCGCGGGTCTGGCATCTCTTGGATTACCAGGATTGGCCGGCTTCGTCGCCGAATATATGACCTTTACGGCCAGCTTCCAAATCTGGACCGCGGTGACTGCTGCCTCGGTCTTCACGATGATCCTCACGGCAGGCTACCTGCTCTGGATGTTGAAGCGCGTCTTCTATGGTCCATTCAATATCAAATGGAAGTTGCTGCCGGATGCGACTTTGCGCGAATCGCTGCCTCTCATTTCGCTCGCATCGGTCATCGTTCTTGTCGGGATATATCCAGCTTTCTTGATTAATATGCTGAATCCCAGTCTGACCGCGATCATGCAGACGGTGACTACGGCGCTGCATTGAATGGAAGGGGCATGATGTCCTGCCTGAGCGCACGGCACCGCCCGCGTACTCAGGCGGGGCGAAAAGAAAAGGAATAATCGGTATGTTTCAAGTATATGATCTCTATTTACTAGGGCCAGAATTGAGCCTGACGCTGCTGGCGTTGCTGGTGATACTGGTGGATCTGTTTATAAAGCGCTTCATCGTGACTACTGTGGTCGCGTTTGTCGGGCTACTCATCCCCCTCGGCATCCTGATATCGCAGGCCGCCACGCTGAACTTCACGCAGCCACATCGTGCCTTTTACGGCATGCTCGTCGTTGATCCGTATGCCATCTTCTTCGGCTTCGTCTTCCTGTTTATCGCCTTCATGATGATCCTGATGTCCTACCGCTATATCCAGAAATACGTCAGGTCAGGAGCCGAATTCTACATGCTGCTGCTCTTCTCCATCACTGGCATGATGTTGATGGCAAGCACCGGCGAGCTGATCTCCATCTACATCTCCTATGAACTCGCCAGCATACCGCTCTACGTCATGGCGGGCCTGTTGCGTCAAGGGGAGCGTTCGGCAGAGGCAGCTGTCAAATACGTCCTGCTTGGCGCCATGTCCTCGGCCATCCTGCTGTATGGCTTTGCCCTGCTCTACGGCCTCACGGGAACCACCGACCTGATGGGTATTGCCGCCGCCATCCGTACCGGAGTCGCGCCCGGCAACCCCCTGCTCATGGTCGCCTCTGTTCTTATCCTGGCCGGCTTCGGCTTCAAAATTTCAGCGGTCCCATTTCACATGTGGGCGCCGGATATTTACGAAGGCTCCCCGACGGTATCCACCGCTTTCTTCTCCGTTGGTTCCAAAGCGGCAGGCTTCGCCGCTCTCATTCGCGTGTTCATCGATGGCGGCCTGGGGCAGGTCAACTATACCTCCCTACTGATCATCTTCTGCATCGTCGCCATCCTGACCATGACCTTCGGCAACATCGTCGCCGCGGTGCAAACAAACGTCAAGCGCCTGATGGCCTATTCCAGTATCGCGCAGGCAGGTTACATCCTGATCGGTGTGATCGCCAGCCTCTCCGATAAGAACGCGAATGGCATTTCTGCGTCTCTCTTCTTCATCGCGGTCTATGTCGTGACCAACCTGGGAGCCTTCTCCGGCATCATCGCTCTGGCGAATGCGACAGGCGGCGAGCGCCTGGAAGATTTCCGCGGCCTGGCAAGGCGCTCACCCCTGGTTGCGGCCTGTACAGCACTTTGCCTGCTCTCCCTCGCAGGTATACCGCCCCTGGCAGGCTTTATGAGCAAGGTTTTCATCTTTACTGCCGTCTGGGGGCAAAATCTCGGCTGGCTTGTCGTGATTGCCTTACTCAATACGGTCGTGTCGCTGGTCTACTACGGAAACATCGTGAGATCCATGTACTTCGATGCCCCGCCCAAGCCGGACTACTTCCGACCCTCACCCACCATAGCGACCTCGATCACTGTAGCGACGGCGGGCCTGCTCGTCCTCTTTTTCGGCGCGCAACTCTTGCTGGCCGTATCCGATCCCTCGGCGGGCAGCCTGCTCGCCTTCCTGGTTGGCAAATAAAACATGTAATGAGGTGAAGCATGAGCCTTCACCTCATTCTAATGTTTATTATGTTGGTGAAGTCCATACCCTGGCATTACGAAAAACAACCTCGGTCGAATGCGAATCATTATCAGCGAAAACTCCAATTTGCCCCTCCGAGTAGTTATTATCGATAACGTTTCTAATAAGCTGATCATTTACATAGACAGACAGTGAATTATCGTATGCAACAGCCGCGATGGTGTTAAGTTGATCATAGCCCGCATTGATTATAGGGGAGGAGCCACTAGCGAACGTTGTAGCCGCCTGCCCATGACTATTATAGAATAAGAATTCGTATGATCCATCCTGACAAATGCGGAAGTAATAATAATGACCGGTGATGATATTGCCACGAAAGAAAATGGCGCCACAATCCCCTGCAATAATAGTGATCTGTGTCTCAAAAGCAAAGTTGCTAAAGTCTGTATTTTGTGCTGCACAGCCATGGTAAAGTGGGCTTACTGGTGCGGTAACTAAAAGAGCTCCTCCTGAAAACATGCAACTTCCGCCGCTATCGCTGTTCTGCGTCCAATTGTATCCCAGGCTATTGTCCTTTAGTGGGTCAAGCAATGCCAGCTTCCAATTATATGGAGGATATGGGTCACGATTCGCGGCTACGACTGTGGTAGTAGCATTTCCCTCAGCAATGGTAGTCGTCGTAATAATCGTCTGAGCAGTTGCTGTTGCATGATTAGCCTGTGCTGTCCCCTGGGCGGCGAAAGTGCTAGCATCTCTGGCCTGGGTAGTTCCTATCACATTCGAATTGTTACTATTGTTGGTTTGTCCGCTGCTCTTAAAAAGGAGCACTCCCACACTGCCCAATACAACAAGTAATACCAGGCCAAACAAGACAAAAACCCTGCCGGTAGAGAAGCCTTGACGCCTGCCAGGCGTTCCGGTTTCTGCTGGACGCGGCATAAGAGGAACTGGGGACAATCCTCCTGGATTAGACGCGGGAAGGGTCCTCTCGACACCGCCAGAATCTGGCTGGAGAACAGTTGCCGGTAACGAATTGGAATACAGGTATGGCGTGACGGGATTTTTCACTAAGGTTGGCCCATCAGCGCTTTGCAGGGCTTGCTGGAAGGCCTGAGCAAAGGCAGCTATGGATGCATAACGATTCTGAGGTTGTTTGTCCAGTGCTTTCAATAATACAGCATCGATTTCCTGGGAAATACGGGGATTAAGTGTGCTGGGTGGCTGTGGTAGCTCGTTGGCGTGCAGGTACATCATACGCATCGGCGGACCCTGAAATGGGGGACGACCGGCCAACATTTCATAAACCATGATCGCCAGTGCATATTGGTCGGTTGCAGGTACTGGATCGCCACTCCATTGCTCAGGAGCCATATAAGTTGGAGTACCACGCACACTATGGCTGATATTTGAGGTTGCGCTGCTCAATTTTGCCACGCCAAAATCGGCTAGTAGAAGGTCGGGACGAGCAGGGTTCTCCGGGTTGCTACGAATGAGAAAATTGGAAGGCTTCACATCCTGGTGAATGATAGCATGGTTATGTGCATATTGAAGAGCGCTAGCGGCCTGCTGAGTGAAGCGAGCGATATTCTCCAGGTTAAACCTGTTTCCGTATTGCTGCAGCCAGTTTGCCAGCGAACCCTCCTGGCGAAAAGGCATGACTAAAAAGATATATTCCCGACCGCCTACTTTTTCTTCTCCATAATCAAACAGAGGTAAGATATATGGGTGATCGAGCATAGCGATGGCTCGAGCCTCGCGCTGAAAAAGGCGGGCAGCTTCTTGACTCTCGAGGGAGCCTGGATAGGTACTCGATTCTGTGCGTATCACTTTGAGAGCGACTTGCCGGTGAAGCTGTATATCTTCCGCCAGATATACCTCACCCATACCGCCGCTTCCAATCAAACGCAGCAATTGATAATGCCCCAACTTTAGCCCTTCAAAAGCCATATTTCCCCCTGAAATCGACACAAGCTATATCTTCCACACCATCGCGTTGCTGAATATAACGTCGGCCGTAGCACTATTGCCAAGACTCTCGGATGCTACCACTCCAATTTGACCAGAGCTATAGGTGTTATCGGCCACGGTAACGAGCAAATGATTATTCACATACAGGCTGATAGAGGTTCCGTTTGCGACAATCGCCAGCACATTAGATGCCCCTGATCCTGTATGAATGTACGAGCTGGATCCCTGTTGCAGTGGCGAGGGAAAGTTATCGCCATTAGCGATAGCAAGTTCATACGATCCATCGCTGCCAATTGTAAAAAAATAGAAATTTAACTGGTTACCGCGAAATGCAATTCCGCCCGCGTCGCCCGACACAATAGTCATTTGTACCTGGAATGTCAGATTGCTAAGCGGTGGCACGTTGGTCTCAGGATGACAATTGGTAATGCCGCCGAGTACAGAATTCTGAATGGCATGATACTGATTATTGATGAACTTGCAACTACCCGAACCTGCGATATCCGATATATCCCACTGGTACCCCTTGCTGTTATCACGCATGGGATCGTCAAGTACCAGCGTTCCTGTATGTGGCGGGTAGGGATTTTGCGTCTGCGGTAGCGTGGGCTGCGTGGCAGTGCCGCCAGGCGTGGTTGCGTTGCCGTTTGCTGTCGCTGTGGCATGAGCGTTGGCAGTGGCCGTAGCATTGACATTGGTGGTATTGCCGTTCGTTGTAGCAGTAGGCGGATTGGCCTTACCGCCTCCATTCTGATGCAGAAGCGCCACTGCTAGCCCGGTACCGGCAAATATGAATAGCAGGATCAGCCCGAGAATCACAAAGGTTCTTGCTCGAAAGAACCCGGATTGCTTTCCTGGAATGGCCTGGGTCTTACTGATTCCGGGATCAGGCACAGGCATGGGTGTGAATGAGTAATCCGGTCTACGAACTGTGCCTTGTGAAGCTGGTAAAGATGGTGAGGCTGCAGGCGGCGCGGCATAGATTGTGCGTTGGAACGCGGGATCGGGAAACAGTGCCTGCTCTAATGCGCGGGCAAACTCGGTGATAGAAGGATAGCGCTCCACAGGGTCTTTGGCGAGCGCGCGTAGTATCACCGCGTTTACCGCTGTCGGAAGGGCCGGATTGATGGTGCTGGGCGGCGGCGGCGGGGCCATAAGATGCTGGTACATGATCTGATTCGTGTTACCCTGAAAAGGAGAGCGGCCGGTCAGCAGTTCGAAAGCCATGATCGCCAGCGCATATTGATCGGTGGCCGGTACAGGCGCGCCACTCCACTGTTCGGGCGACATGTAGATCGGGGTGCCGCGCACAGATTGACTGCTGCGCGTTGCAGCCGCCGTGATTTTAGCAACGCCAAAATCGGCCAGCAGCAGATCAGGAACGTTAGGGTTATCGCGGTTGCTGCGAATAAGAAAATTGGCCGGCTTGACATCACGGTGAATAATGCCCCGGTCGTGCGCATACTGGAGCGCACCGGCTGCCTGGCGTATGAGTTGTACAACATCTTGCGGCGCAAGCGGCCCCATATCCTGGCGCTGCTTCAACCAGTCCTTGAGCGATCCTTCCGTGCAGAAAGGCATGACCATATAAGTCGGCGTAGAGCCATCTGAGCTTGCCTCATCAAAATCGAAGAGCGGCAAAATATGGGGATGATTGAGTTTGGCTATCGTCTGAGCCTCGCGATGGAAGAGCCGGATGGCATCTCTCGTCGCATCGTCATCGGGATACGCGCCGATCTCAGTCGAGATCACCTTAATCGCTACCTGCCGGTCAATGCGTGTATCCTCCGCCAGGTAGACTCTACCCATCGCACCTTGTCCGATCAGGCGCAGTAGCCGGTATCGTCCATTCTGCAACGATTCTAATGCCATACATGCCCCTTTTAGACTAACCAGTAGAATATCGCAAGCCCTTGAAGAGTATAGCACAGGAGCGGAAGGATTGAAAATATGAAGTGTGGCTGGGCTCTGGCATAGATTGGTTCCGTTTGCGTCTCCCCTCACAAAAGTTGTACCCTACACTATTAAGAATCTCGAATGCACAGCAACGGAGACTGCATCCAATGAGTACCGACAGTTCACAAGAAACGTGGCCTGAGCGTTCCGCAACCGGCAAGAATATCCTTAAACGCCTTGCTCGTAGGATAACCGGCAGTGTGAGGGCCAGAACAATATTCGGTGAGCCAATAGAAAAAGAGGGCATCACCGTGATTCCCCTTGCCAGGGCGCGTTGGGCCACCGCTTCTGCCTCGGAGGGTAGGGGCCGATTGATCCCGCCCAGCGCCGATTTATCGGCCCACGGGTGGGAAACCGTTAAAATAACCCCGGCAGGATACGTTGAGGTGAGAGATGGTCGCGCCAGGTTTCACCCAATGTATGATCCCGCCAGGGTGACACAGATAATAGTCGCTTCAGGAGTCGTGGCAGTGCTGCTGTTGCAGGCAGTCCACTGGCTCATCTCCAGACAAAAAATGGGTAAGTAGGGCTGGCCATAAATTGCCAGCCCTACTTACCCATCTTACCGCTCCAGATTCCAGACCTGGATTATAGTATCCACACCTTTAAATTGTTGAAATCAACCACCGTTGAGTTACTGACATCTTCAGCCGCAACTCCCACGCGACCCGCTACTAGCGTACTATCTGTGAACGTATTCAGGTGCTGCATATTGATATAGATGTCGATAGTACTTCCCTGGGCGACAATGCCGATAACATTGACCTGGTTCAACTGCGTCTTGATGGCTGAACTGCTGCCCTTGCCGATGGTATGAAATCCGCTGGGATCGACCTTATCCAACTCGTAATTGCCCGTCAGGTAGACGCCGAGGTAGTAATAATGGGTATCGCTATCATCGGCGCGGAAAACCACTCCTCCTCCATCGCCTTGCTTGACGGTCATCTCTACCTGGTAGGCAAAATCGCTGAAGTGCTTCGCCTGGGTAGTGCAGTTCTGGACAAAGCCGGTCTGCGATTCTGATATCTGGTAAGAGCCGCCTGTAAATGTGCAAACCTTGCCATCATCAGGCCAGTTATTGCCCTGGCTGTTATCGGTTAATGGATCGTTGATGGCTAATGTTCCACCTCCAGGCGGATAAGGGTTCACGCCCGCAGATGCCGTTGCTGTTGCGGCAGCGCTGGCCGTGGCATTCGCGTTCGCCGTAGCGTTGGCATTGGCGGTGGCGGCGCTATTTGCTGTTTGCGCCGTACCCTGGGCATTGGCGGTGGCCGTCGCGTTCGTATGAGCGGTTGTCGCGCTGTTATTGGCTGCTACCGCGAAAATGATGCCCACGATAATGAGCAGCACCACTACGCCTGCTATAATTGCCAGAATGCGACCTGTGCGACGCGGGCGCGGTGGAGGAGCCGAGGGAACAGGCGGAATAGGAGGTACCCCCGTAGATGGCTGCTGCTGATAAGGCGCGTAGTTCGGATTCGAAGGTGAATTTACCACCGTCGGGTCATTTGAACCGTAGGGGTAATAATTGGGATTCGATCCTGGCCCCGATGTATCCCGCGTTGTGGGATTCGCCTGGTACGGATTGTATGGATCGTAATTCGTATTGGGCGGAGGCGGCGCCCCTGGTCCGGGTGTTGGCGGATTAACAGGATACGGATTGTAATTGGGGTTGGAACCCTGGTTAGGTGGAGGCGGAGGTGGCGCACCATATGATGTTCCAGGATTCTGATTGGGATCCGAAGGATTCGGATTGTAGGGGTTATAGTTAGGATTCTGGCTCACAATATTGGCTCCTTGTCGAAATAAGCAAAGAGAACGATATAAAAGCTGAAATAGTATAACATAGAGCCGAGCAAAATGAAAGAAATTTGGCCTCATAATTTCGATTGAAGTAAAAAAGCAGAAAACCGTTTTGCAAAGCTGCCATGTCGTGTGTTATATTTCATAGTGTCAATATAGTACGTTAATCATCATAAATAACGTGTATCTTGTTCGCCAGGGAGCTTGGGAAAGCCAGGCTGAGAGGGTGGCCTACTTCGTCGCCACCGACCGGTTGAACCTGATCTGGATAATGCCAGCGCAGGGACGGACAGCAACATCACGTTGAAGAAGTCCTCATCTCAGGGGTGCTGGCATATGCCGGCACCCCTCTTTTATTGCTCTGGCATCCTGGGAACAGGAATAGGGAATTGCTCATGAAGGACGGTGAATAACATGGATGCACCGAAATTGCTGGTGCAGGAGGTGACAAAAACATTTCATCATGGAAGGCAAGAACTGGAGGCGCTGCATTGTATTGACCTGACCGTTGCCGGGGGAGAATTTGTTTCGATCATCGGGCCGAGTGGCTGTGGCAAGAGTACGCTGTTTAACATCATCGCGGGCGTAGAAGAACCCACTTCAGGCACGATTGCCATCGATGGAGAAATGAATACTTCCCGAGCAGGCAAGGCTGGATACATGCCCCAGCAGCCGCTCCTCCTTCCCTGGAGGACCGTCGAAGAGAATGTTCTGCTGGGATTGGATGTGCGCCATGTGCCGCGTAAGGAAGCACACCAGGAAGCATATAAGCTGCTCAAGCGCTTCGGACTGGCTGAATTTGCGGAGAGCTACCCCGCAACGCTCTCCGGCGGGATGCGCCAGCGCGTAGCCCTCCTGCGCACGGTACTGTTCAACCGTTCCTTCCTGCTATTAGATGAGCCATTTGGCGCGCTCGACGCGCTCACCCGGCTGGCAAGTCAAATGTGGCTGCTCAACGTCTGGAACGAGTTCCATTCCAGCGTCCTCTTTATCACGCACGATGTACGTGAAGCAATTTTGCTCTCCGATCGCATCTATGTCCTGAGCGCACGCCCGGCCCGCGTTTTGCGCGTGGTAGAAGTTGATCTCCCGCGCCCGCGCAAAACTGAACATCTCGCGCTCGAGCAATCCGTGCGACTGGAGCAAGACCTGGTAGCGCTACTGATGAAGGAGCAACGTCTATGAAACTGCGCTGGATAGCCAGCTATGGACCCGCTTTCGTGCTGGCCGTAGCGTTGTTAGCAATCTGGGAACTCTATGCCGGCATAGGGCATATCAGTCCCCGTGTGCTGCCCACTCCTATCGCCATTGTGCAAGGGTTAATCAACAATTGGGGCGTCATCTACGATAACACCATACAAACCTTGCTAGAGACGGTCCTGGGCATGGTAGCCGCCACTGTGGTTGGCCTGGCGCTGGCGATCATGCTCGATACCTCCAACTGGATGCGGCGGGCCATCTATCCATTGCTCATCACGTCGCAGACCATTCCCATCATCGCCCTTGCGCCGCTCCTGCTCATCTGGTTCGGCTACGATATCGGCCCCAAAGTGCTCGTCGTCGCTCTCTACAGCTTCTTTCCTATAGCCGTAGCATGTGCCGATGGATTGGCAAGCGCCGAGCCTGAACTGATGAAGCTCTTACGTAGCATGCGCGCGACACGCTGGCAAATGCTGTGGCTGGTACGCCTGCCCGGAGCGATGCCCTCGTTCTTCTCCGGCCTGCGCATCGCGGCGACATATAGCGTGACCGCGGCGATTTTCGGCGAGTACGTGGGTGCGGCAAAAGGCCTTGGCATCTACTTGCAGCTTGAAGCCAATTCTTTTGCCACCGTCCAGGTCTTTGCCGCCATTCTGGTGACGGCGATACTCAGTCTATTACTCTTCGGCCTTGTATCTTTGATCGAACGTATTGCTCTTCCCTGGTATCATGGCGCAATCGCGCGCACGATGTGAGTTATGAGGAGGTCGCTTATGAACAGGCGCACACGTTTATTCTTGAGTATTGGCATACCTGCACTCCTGGTCATCGTCGTTGCCGGCGCTTTCCTCTGGCAACAGTATGCCGCCGGATCAGGCGTAAAGCAATCACAACCCATTTCTGGAACGCTGGAGCCACAGTGTGCGGCATTGACAAAGTTCGATACGCCGTCAACACAGAATCTCACAGGCATGAGCCTTGCTCTCGACTGGACACCCAATACAAACCATACCGGCATCTATGTTGCGCTGGCCCAGCACTGGTATCAGGCTGAGGGTATCGACCTGCACCTGCTGCCCTATTCCGCCAGTGTCTCGCCCGATGTGCTGGTAAGCACAGGCAAGGCCGATGTGGGTGTCAGTTCAACAGAAGGCATTGTCGCCGATGCCGCGGTTGGCCAGCCCGTAGTTTCAATCGCCGCCATCATCCAGCATAACACCTCGGCACTGGTAACATTGGCAAGTTCTGGCCTGTCACGGCCGCGTGACCTCGACGGCAAAACCTACGGCGCGTTTGGCGCTCCCTATGAAACGGCGGTGGTGAGCGAGATTATTAAGCACGATGGTGGAACCGGGCAATTTAAGAGCGTGACGCTGGATGTCGATGCGATGCAGGCGCTCGAATCGCACCGCATCGATTTCGTCTGGGTCTTTGAGAGCTGGGAAGTCATCCAGGCGCAGCGCGAGGGCTACAAACTGAACGTCTTTCCGATCATCAACTATGGCATCCCCGACTACTACACGCCAAACCTGATCACCAGCCCAACCGAGATTCAGCAGAAGCCGGAGTTGCTGCGTAAATTCATGCTGGCTACCGCCTGTGGCTACGAATACGCGCGCGCGCACCCCAAAGAATCGGCGCAAATGTTGCTCGATCAAAATGCTAACGGGACGTTTCCTGATCCCGGGCTGGTCTTCGCGAGCCAGAATTTTCTCAGCCCGCGCTACGCCGAGCCCGGTCGCAAGTGGGGCTTGCAGGATGCATCGGCCTGGCACGGCTATCCACAATTCATGTTGAACTCCAACGGCGTCGATGATGCCTCCGGCAAGCCAATCCATAGCCTGAACTTCGATGCATTGTACACGAATCAGTTCTTGCCCTGGGGAAGTTGAAATGAATGCTTGCCTTTTTATCACAAGAATGCTACATTGCAGGAGGTATTCTATATCTTTGCGTTCATTACTCGCATTATCACCATAAATTACGGGAGATATTTATGCCCTCGCGTCCGCTTTCTCTCGCTGGAGCAGGTGGTAAAAAACACCGCTCACCCTGGCTCTTCGCTGTCCCATTGCTGGTCGCAGGGGTGCTGGCTTCCGGCTATGCCGCCATCTCATTGCTGATCGCGAAGAAACTGGCCTATGCGCCCCATGTCTTGCCTCACAGCACCCCGGATTCGCTGGGTCTGGAGTACCGGGACGTGACATTTCCCAGCCGGGAAGATCACCTGCAAATCCATGGCTGGTTTATTCCCGGCGTATTGCCTGATGGCAGCCTGACTACCCGGCGAACCATCATTATGGTGCATGGCGTCCGGACCAACCGTGCTGATAAAGACGCTGGCTTGCTGGAACTTAGCGGACATCTTGCGCGCCAGGGCTTTGCCGTGCTTGCCTTTGATATGCGCGGCTCAGGCGAATCGACCCGCGCGCCGCTCACGCTGGGCTTTTTTGAACAGCGCGACGTATTGGGCGCGGTGGATTTCTTGCAATCGGGGCCGCTGCCTTATCCTGAACTGGGGCGTCCGCGCGTCATCGGTGGTTGGGGAGTCTCCATGGGTGGTGCGACGCTGCTGTTAGCCGCGGCTCGCGAGCCTGCTATTCGCGCTATTGTCTCTGATAGCGCGTACTCGAATATCATTCCCATTCTTGAACGCGAAATCCCCCGCAATAGTCGTCTTCCACGCATATTTACGCCAGGAGCGCTGCTCGCCGGAAAAATTCTTTACGGCGCAAATTATTATGCCATCCGTCCGGTAGATGTAATAGCCAGCCTCGTGCCGCGCCCGGTCCTCTTTATTCATGGCGCTGAGGATCTTTATATTTCCCCATCGCATATGCATGAACTTGCTGCTTGCACCGCCACTGGCTCCTGTATCCAGGCATGGCTGGTGCCAGGAGCCGACCACGCGCAATCATTCAATACCCTGTTGGACGGATATGTAGCTCGCGTGGCCGCTTTTTATAACGAGGCATTGGGAACTGATAGTGAAGTTTTTCCTTGATAATGAATTTTCACCAGCAAAATGAGAAGCACTTGCTCCCCCCATGTCATTCTGAGCGCAGCGAAGAATCTGCATCCATGACCACGGAGCTTCTTCCCTTTCGCTGCGCTCAGGGCTTCGGCTTACTTGCTCAGAATGACATGGGGAGGCCTGAACTTCTACTCGTTCGCTACCGGCATCTGTGCCACGTCCGCCAGCGCCTTATCCAGTAAATCTGCCGCCTCGTCAACATCTGCCTGGCTCACAATCAGCGGCGGGACGATGCGCAAGGTGTTTGGGCCAAGCGCATTGAGCAGCAAACCGTGTTCGAGCGCCTGTTGCACAATCGCGTGGGCAAGCTCATGCTTCACATTGACCGCCTGCATCAGCCCCATGCCTCGCGGACTATCGATGAAAGGATATTTCGCGCAGAATTGCTCCAGCTTGCCGCGCCAGGTATTGCCCATCTTCGCGGCATTCTCCATCAGGTTTTCATCGAGGATGGTTTTGATGGTTGCTATCGCGGCAGCAGAGGCAACAGGGTTCCCGCCAAAAGTCGTACCGTGATCGCCAGGAGCGAAGACATCCGTGCGCGGTCCGGTCAGCATCGCGCCAATCGGAATGCCTCCGGCCAGGCCTTTCGCCATCGTCACGATATCCGGCACAACCCCGTAGTGTTCCCAGCTGAAGAACTTGCCGGTGCGGCCCATGCCTGCCTGTACCTCGTCACAAATCATCACCAGATTCTGCTCATCGCACCACTGGCGCACACCCTGGATGAACTCCTGCGTCCCAGGCCAGATACCGCCCTCGCCCTGGATCGCCTCCAGCAAAATACCGACCGTTTTCTTGCTTGTCGCCGCCTTCAGCGCCTCCAGGTCATTAAATGGCACCTGTTTAAAGCCATCTGGCAGCGGCACCCAGGTCGCCTGGTAGTATGCCTGACCCGTAGCTGCCGTTGTAGCCAGCGTTCGCCCATGGAAGCTGCGCTCCATGCTGATAATTTCAAAAGCTCCATCACGGTGGAGGCGTCCATATTTACGTGCCAGCTTGATGGCCCCCTCGTTGGCCTCGGCCCCGCTGTTGGAGAAGAACGAACGCATGCCGCTGCTCAACAGGCCAAGCTGCTCCGCCAGTTCAATCTGGCGTGTATTATAGTACAGATTAGAAACGTGTATAAGCTGCGTTACCTGCTCCTGTACCGCCTGCACAACGGCAGGATGGCAGTGCCCCAGCACATTGACGGCAATGCCTGCCACGAAATCGAGATACACTTTCCCATCAGCATCCCAGACACGCGTCCCCTCGCCCCGTACAAATGTAACAGGCTGGCGTTTGAAGGCGCTCTGATAATATTTGTGTTCCAGCGTCACCCAGTCGCGCTTGTTCACTTCTGTCTTCGCGTCTGTTGTTGTCATGTCGATTTTCTCCTTTGAAAATGCTACTATTCACCGGTCAAACTTTTACTTCTTAAAAACTAACGTGTATAGAGTGTGTTCTCATCAATATAGCCATGGGTCAGATCACAGCCCCATGCGGTTGCTGTGCCGTCGCCAAGGTGAAGGTCAATAGAAATAGTGACTTCGCTGCCCGCCATAGCCGCGCGCGCATCGTCCTGGTTGTATTGAGCGGCCAGCCCCTGCTGTACGATATGCACATCACCGATGAAGATGTCGAAGTTGTTCGTATCAAGCTGGCAACCACTGGCTCCCAGCGCGGCCACAATGCGTCCCCAGTTGGGATCTCCTCCGGCCAGCG
Source organism: Ktedonobacteraceae bacterium (assembly GCA_035653615.1). Lineage (NCBI taxonomy): Bacteria > Bacillati > Chloroflexota > Ktedonobacteria > Ktedonobacterales > Ktedonobacteraceae > Ktedonobacteraceae bacterium. Next base: position 120,865 of record DASRBN010000033.1, read on the forward strand.
CGCACTGCCACAATGGTGAAAGCGTGACCGCGCGTGCCGCTTTTATAGCATCGCTTTTATGTCGTGCCCCTTTCACATGCACCGTCATCAGCTTCGTTGCGCCCTCGCCGTCGCGAGCCATCTCGATTGCCAGGTACTGCGTCACATGCCGCAACGCGGCGCGGAATGTCTCCGCCTCTGGATGCTGCGCGTTGAGTGGTGTGTTGCCGGCCAGACCGTTGGCGAACAGGATGCAGCTATCATTTGTCGACATATCCCCATCCACTGAGATCATATTGAAGGTCTCCGCGACGGCTGCCTGCAATTCTGCCTCCAGCCATCCATGTTCGACGGCGGCATCGGTCGTCAGATAGCAGAGCATGGTCGCCATATTCGGGTAAATCATACCGGCGCCCTTAGTTACGCCGCCCAGTCGCACACTACGCCCCTCGATCTCAAATTCCAGCGCGATGCGTTTGGGGCACGTATCGGTCGTCAGAATCGCCTCTGAGAAGGCATTGCCCGCGTCAGCACTCAGCTCGATGGCTTTCACGCCTGCCTCGATCTTCTCAATAGGAAGTTGCCGGCCAATAATGCCGGTGGAGGAGCAGAGAACAAGCTCGTTCTCAATACCTAAACGTGCGGCGACAAATTCGGTCATACGATAGGCGTTGAGCAGGCCGGGGTTGCCGGTGGCGCAATTGGCGTTGCCGCTGTTCACAATCACCGCCTGAGCGCGACCACTGCGCAAATGTTCCTGGCAGACGATCACAGGCGCCGCTTTTGTTGCGCTGGTCGTGAACGTACCCGCTGCAATGCAAGGCACATCCGAGGCAAGGATAGCGAGGTCTTTGATCGAGGCATCAGATTTAATACCACAAGCGGTTACGCCCGCGCGAAAACCCTGGGGGGCCGTTACACAATTATCAATTTCGCGAAAAGTATGCGCCAACGAAGCTACCTCCTAAAAAATAAGAAAAGCATGAAAAAAACTGACTCTCGTGTGGAGTTCCCTATTAGCTGTTGCCGGAAGTGGGAACGGGAAACCAGGAACCTGCCTTTTCCTTCATTGTACAATGCGCAAGAGCGTTTTCACAACCCCTTCCTCAAACCCCGTTCAAGACTCTCGACAGCCCGTTTCCGTTATGTTACACTTCAGTAAGAAAGATGTATTGGAGTGTTCGTGTCTATGCCTAAACCCTGGGATCGCGAGATGAAGCGATTGTTTAGAAAAGCACCACGTGATATCGTGCAATGGCTTTTTCCTGGAGCAGAATTTCATGGCGTTGTATCAACCGAATTAGATGCGGAACCGATCTTCGCAGATCATCTATTTAATATTTCCCAAGATGGGAAACACTTTCTATTGCACCTTGAGTTTCAAAGTAGCCATGACCCGGATATGGCCCGGAGGTTGTGGAAATACAATGTACGTGCGACAATACAGTATGAACTTGCTGTCTGGTCGTGCGTAATCTATCTGAAAAAATGCAGTACGCTTCAAGAGCCTTTCCTTATAGTGAAGCTACCTGGTGGTAGATCCATCCATCAATTCGATTTTTCCATGATTCGATTATGGGAGGTGCCGACCAGGGAACTTAAAGAGAAAGGGCTTGCCGGATTGTTTCCTCTGCTGGTATTGACGCAAGAGGGTGCGAGACGAGAAGTAATTGAGGATGTCATTACAGGGTTACCGCCATCAGAGGAAGCATCAAAAGCTGATTTACTGGCGTTGACATTTGGATTAGCGTCGTTAGCATTTGACAATGAAGAAGACCAGCAATGGCTCATCAGGAGGTTCGCTATGTTGGATGATATCTTAATGGAGACACCTGCGTTCCAACACATCAGAAAAATGGCTCTTGAAGAAGGGCTTAAAGAGGGGCTGGAAAAGGGGCTTGAGAAAGGGCTTGAGAAAGGGCTTGAGAAAGGGCTGGAAAAGGGGCGAGAAGAAGGAAGACTGGAGGGGCTGCGTGAAGTCGCGCTCAGGGTTGTTCAAGTGCGTTTTCACGACCGCCGGCTCCAACAATTGGCGAAATTTCGGGCATCTCAAGTGGATGATCCAACAGTACTTGAGGACTTGATAACGAAGATCGCCCTTTCCCAGAGCGTCGAAGAAGCCCACAACATTCTTCTTGATGTATCCGATGCTGACGACGAGCAATTGGAGTAGCAACCAGCCAGATGACCCTTGCCTTCACCCTGGACATCTCCGGCAAGGGTCTTGCTGGATAAACTTAATCTTTGGGCACCGGGCGCCCATTGCGTTTAAAAAGTTCGCGCCAATCCTGCTCCTGCAGCTCGACATTAAACTTCTTTGCCGCCTTCTGGATGCGTTTCCAGGCTTCATCGCGTTCCTTGTTCGTCACTCCCTTAACCTGGTCGAATCGTGCCACAGCCTCTTGAACGTGGCGCGCATCTTCGAGCGGTTCTTTGCGTTCTTTCGGGAAAGCGAACTCTTTATCCGGCAGTTTTTCGCGCTCTTTGTTTGATAATTCGGCCATCGTTTGCTCCTTTTACAAGAATTTGTGAGCTATTTCACATCTTTTTACTTCCCTGTACTATATACTCAATAATGCACGGCAGCAAAATCCTGACGAGAACACCCGATGACCCTTGACAACCAAATGCAGGATTCCTGCGGAATGTTGATATCCGAAAGGGCAACGGCTGGAGAACCTGGTGATCTTTGGCAACCAGATCAGGAAATCCCTCTGCCCTGTAGGGCCAACCGCAGGCCTTACAGTCTTCTCCCGCAAGGAAAGCCCCTACCAGTACCAGCATATGTATGTAATACGTTTGAAAAAGGTCTCTTTAAGACAATGAATTGAAAAAAGCCGCCAATAAGCAAGCGGCAAAAGGAAAAAAGCATGAAAAAACTATGGCAAATGTTCTTCTTATCGATTGGTTTGTTCTTGCTGGTCTGTTCACAAGGGGATTTGGTACAGGCTGCTCCAGTAAGTAGTGGGAGCTGGAAGATCATTGCTAGCTCCAATCCTCCTGGTGACGATAGTCTGTTCGCGGTTGCTGCCATCTCTTTGAATGATGCCTGGGCGGTTGGCTCCTCCGGTCAGGATGGTCCTAGCCCTATGACATTAACGGAACACTTTAATGGCACGCAATGGAGCGTCATCCCAAGCCCCAACCCCGGCCCCAGCAGTAACAAGCTCTATAGCGTAGCTGCCACCACAATGAACGATGTCTGGGCCGTGGGGTACTCGTATAATAGTCCTCCCCAGACCTTGATCCTGCATTACGATGGCACGCAATGGAGTGTAATCGCCAGTCCATCTCCCGGATCATTCAACAACCAGTTACTGAGCGTGTCCGCCATCTCCGCTCATGATGCCTGGGCTGTAGGCTATGCCGCGAGCAATACGACGACCCAGGCATTGATCGAACACTACAATGGCAGTAGCTGGGAAGTTATTCCTGGCCCCGCGCTCAGCTCCTCGTATTATGAGCTGGATGCCGTAACCGCGCTCTCATCTACCAACGTCGTGGCTGTTGGAAGCTTTATCAATCAGCAAGGCAATTCACAGGCGTTGATTGAGCATTGGAACGGCTCGCGTTGGAAGGTGCTTTCCGGTCCAAATCCTGGTTCATCCAGCAGGCTGAATGGCGTGGTAGCCGTATCGTCCAGTGACATCTGGGCTGTGGGCGAATTTACCCCTCCACAAAGTAATGCAGCAACGCTGATCGAACACTTTGACGGCAACACCTGGCAGGTCGTCTCCAGCCCAAACCGGTCGGCTTTGAATTACAATGGCCTGGTGAGTGTGACTGCTCTTTCCGCCAGTGATGTCTGGGCTGTGGGTCAATCAGGCATTTCAAATGGAGATGCTCCACATGGCAGCTTCTCTCAGAGCCAGGTTTTTCCCCGCACCCTGATCGAGCACTTTGATGGGAGCAAGTGGCGCATTGCGGCCAGTCCAAACCTCGGTACGAGTGATACGCTTACAGGCGTCTCCAGCGTTTCCGGCACCGGCCATGCCTGGGCTGTAGGCTCCTACTATAATAGCGCGCCACCTGTGCAGACACTTACCGAGTTCTATGGCTAGCGGGCGGCTTTCTATTCCTTCAGATTGATTTCTGAGCAGTTCTCTACAGCGTACAATCAAACCGGCCATCCATTCTATCGAGTATTCCCCCGAAAGATGGAGAGCAGGATTGAACGATTGCTAAAAATCGTCCTATTCAGCACAGTTATGCTAAATAGGACGATTCGCGTCAGCACTATCCTCTATACAATGAGATCAGTTGACTGTAACAGTGTATCTGGTCGGAGTGCTACTACTGTTGCAAGCCGCTCACAACGCGCGCGTATTTCTCCGCCAGCGCCTGGGCCTGTTCGTTGGAAACGGACTCGGCCACCACGTGGAACAATGGGCGGTCGGCATCGGGCAGCACCAGCACCCATTCTTTGCCTAGATCGATCTTGATGCCGTCAATCGGCTTCGTGCGCCTGTCTCGATATTGCTCGCTCAGGATGCGCATCACCTTGCCCTTGCTTTCCCAGGGGCAATTCACCATGGTCCTGCTGATGTAGTAAGACGGCAGGTCATCGACTACCTCTGAAAGGCGCATCTCGAACGTCGCCAGCAACTCGAGTAACTTTATGACGGCGAGCATGCCATCGAAAGCAGGTTGCATGGCCGGGAAGACAAACCCTCCTGTACCATCACCGGCCAGCACCACACCTTCGCGTCCCGCGGCGCTCAATATCGCGTAGGTCTGCACGCGCGTATGCTGGATATGCCCTTCGTAGCGTTGCGCGATATGCTCTAACGCATTGGGAGCCGTCACCGGCGCCGCTACCGTCCCGCCGCGATATTTGCGCAAGAACAGGCTTGTCATCACGGCCAGCATCTTTGTCCCGTCCAGGATGCGGCCCCGATCATCGACTACCGAAAGCCGTTCGCCACCTGGGTCGATGCGTATGCCCATATCGTTGTTCAATGTCGCGGTAATCGTTGCCAGGCGTTGCAGGTCTTTCTCTATTTCTTCCATGGGACGCGAGAAACGCGATTCGTCCGTATTGTTATTCAGCACGATCACCTCGCAGCCAAGGCGATTGAAAAGCGCCGGCAGTATCTGCACGGTACTACCATTAGCGTAATCGACCACCAGTTGGAACCTGCGCTGCTGCACCAGCTGGGCATCAACGACTTTCGCTGTGCTGTCGATGTATGGATTGATGACATCTGAATTTTCCAGCACCTCGATTGATCCCAGGTCATCCAGGTACACGCGGCGGAAATCCTCCCGGAAGTAGAGATTTTCGATCTTGCGCTCGGTCGTCTTATTGATGTCAAGCCCATTCTGATCAAAGAACTTGATATCGACGATGCGCGGGTCATGCGGCGATAGCCGTACATGCACACCGCCAACCGCGTCGGTGGTACGCACAAAATAGCGCGCTACCGGTATCGGCACCTGGTTAATGTCATGTACATTAATCCCGGCAGAGGGTAAGCCCGCTACAATCGCGCGCTTGATCATGCGCGAGGTGCGATGCGATGAATCGCGGTTCAGGCAGACTGTAGAACCCTTGGGGAGAATTGCCCCATAAGCTGCCCCCAGCTTCGAGGCAAATTCAGGGGTAATATCGACATTGACCAGGCCCGTCACACCGAAGCGGCTGAACAGGCCGCGCCTCCCCTGCGACCCCCAGATGATGCTGCTATTGACCACAGCCCCGGATTCGATCTCCTTATCCGGCCAGATTTTCACGTTGGGCTGGATGATGGCCCCCTCCTGAACGATAGAGTTATCGCCGATGACCGAACCCTCAAACATAACCGCTTTACTCTTGATGTTCGTTGAGGAACCAACGATTGCTCCGCGCAGTTCGGCCCGTTCGCCAATGTACGAATTATTCCACACGATACTGCGATCTACCTGCGAGCGTTCGTCAAGGATGGTGTAGTGCCCAATCGTGCTTGGGCCATGCACGATTGCTCCCGATTTAATCTTGCAATCATGTGCCAGGTAGATTGGGCCATACAGTTGAGCATCTTCGTCGATTTCGACGCCTTCCTCGCACCAGATGTTCCCGCCCATGTTTTTCGCGGGTATCTCAACATCAACACGTCCCTGCAACACATCGGCATTGGCGCGCATATACTCAGGCAGGTTCCCCACATCGCACCAGTAGCCATTCGCGATATAGCCATAGATGGGATCGCCTTTATTCAGCATGAGGGGGAATAATTCCTGGCTAAAATCGTATTGTTTATTCTTCTCAAAATATGCAAAAATCTGTGGGTCCAGCACATAGATGCCGGTATTGATGGTATCGCTGAAAACCTCGCCCCAACTTGGTTTCTCCAGAAATTGCGTAATGTGTCCCTCTTCATTGGTAATAATCACGCCGTATTCCAATGGATTCGGTACATGGGCCAGCGTCAGTGTTGCCAGCGCCTTTTTCTCATGGTGATAGCGAATGATATCGGTCAGGTTGTAATCCGTCAGCGCATCGCCGCTGATGACCAGGAACGGCTCGGTCAACTGGTCCTCCGCGTTTTTCACGCTGCCGGCAGTACCCAGTGGCACATCTTCCCGTGAATAGGTAATGCGCATACCGAATTGAGATCCGTTGCCGAAATAGTCTTCGATACTGCTTGCCAGGTACTGGACGGTGACAATAACCTCGGTGATACCATGGCGCTTGAGTAGATGCAGAATATGTTCCATCACCGGTTTCCCGGCGATAGGTACCATTGGTTTAGGGCGTCGAATCGTCAGTGGACGTAGCCTCGATCCTTCCCCACCGGCCATAACAACCGCTTTCATAGAGGCCTCCTTGCATGTATGGTGAACCAGAAATAAAAACTCAGGAATATCAGAAAAATGAAGACGGCGCGGCTTGCCGCCTCGCCGTCTCAATTGTACAACAATGGTCAAATCAACTGCAAGTGAGCAAGAATACCTCACCCCATTGCAATCGGAGAAACTGGTTTCATCGCCAATCACTTATCCGGCCATGTTCGACAAGCCAGCGTACAAAACGATGATAATTCGTCTCTTCCGTGGCTTGCCTTTCTTCATACTCTTCGCGAAGTTGGATGAGCTTGCTGGCTTCTTCTACAGTAAAACCCTCGTCCAGGAGGGCGTCGATAAGCAGATCGATATACTGCTGCATATTTTTGGGTCCTCCTTTGCTTATTTACTTTAAAAGTGCGAACAAACCGTCTAACGAGTACAATCTTATACAGCATCCATGTGAAAGAGCAGGCACCCTTGCAATCGATTTGGATACTGATTAATTGACTGACCGAAACAGGAGTTCCGTAGGAGCTTCACTTCACCCAACCCTACCATCCAGTCGCTGATACCTCATTTTTGCTACCTACTATAGATAGTATAGCGTGAAAGCAAATTTTTTTAAAGAGGAAAACGAACAAACTGCGCTTAATTCATGCCCATGTCTCGTTGTGGATGTAGTGTTCGATCTCGGCATCGTTATCGTAGTAATAGCTCAGGGCATCGTAGACCTGTGCCAATGTCAGGCGATGAATATTAGCGATTTCCTCGGGGTCTTTTCCCGACTGGAACAGTAGAATGACATGGCGCACACCGGTGCGCGTTCCCTCGATAATAGGTTCCCCACCGTAAATAGCCGAATCACGAATAATATGTGGATGAGGTGTTCGTTCGATTGCCATGGTCCGCATGTCCTTTCTTCCTTTGTTTGTTTCTCCTAATCGTAGTGTAGTCTTAAAAAGCGTCCAGCGTCAATCTATGCTATTCCCTATCCCGAAATTCCTGGAAATTGCGTAGAAGAAGGTAAAAAACCCCTACCATATTTGCCTGTTTTCACAAAATATTCACAATGATGAGGTCGGCTTTATCCCAACTCACAAGCCAATTGACCGCACTTGCATGTCTGCTTGCTGTCAGTGAATTTTCATCAAAACCTTGACAGAAAACGAAATGCAATGTACAATAAACGCAACGAAAGGAGGTGGTGTGTAATGGACCAACGTAATCGCTGCACAGGCAGCGAGGTAATTTCCCACACCTTCCAGTTGAGAGGTGACCGGCGTTAAGCTGGTTTTCTGCCGCTGGTAGGTGAATTTCTTTCTCGACAGAGATTGAAAGACTTTATAATCCCTACCTGTGCAGCGTTCCCCAGAGTAATAGCAAAATCAGAATTGCCGTTACTCTGGGGTTTTTATCCACGATTTACTTCCCCTCCATTGCTTGCGCTGCAATAGGGCACCTTTTCCCGTCTCTATTTCCCTTGGTTTTTGTTAGCACTTACGCATATTTATAAATCTATACATAAAGAAGCAGGATTGTTGAACGTGCAGGGCGTTTCGCTCGCTTTAGGAACTCTTCAGCGTCATCTTACTACTCATTTGATCGGAGTTGGAGACCGGTTGGTCTATCTTCCAACCGTAGCATCAACAAATTCGTTGGCTATGCAGCTGGCTTTTGAAAGGCCAGACGAAGGGCTGGTGGTGCTTACTGATAATCAAACCGCTGGAAAAGGCAGGCAAGGTCACCGGTGGGTAGATGTGCCAGGATGGAATATCCTTTCTTCCACTGTACTGCGACCAGAATTCCCGCCTCACTTGCTCATAATGGTTGCTTCGCTTGCTGTCGTTGACGCGATCGCTGAAACCGCTCATATAGCTGCCACTATCAAATGGCCTAACGATGTTCTCATTGGAGAGCGAAAAGTTGCCGGTATTTTGATTGAAACCAGCCGTGATCCCTGGGGCCGCGTGGTTGCCGTCGTCGGAATAGGAATCAACGTCAACGGGCATATTCAGGATATGTCACAGAAGCTCTCTTCGCAGGCGTCTCTGCTGGTCAATGCAACCACCCTTGAGACAGAGTGCGGTCACCAGCTCAGCCGAGAGATTCTCCTGGCTCACCTGTTGCAGCATATTGAAAACGACTACCTTGCTTTGCAACAGGAAGCAGCAGGAACAAGTCCGGCGCAAATGCCAGCTTCTATGCCTTCCGCTCGGTTGCTTCGAGAGCGATGGAAAGGCCGATTATCAACCCTTGGACGCGCTATTACCGTCCGGCAAGGAGATTCCGTAATCAACGGGATCGCTGAGAATGTGGATGAGAATGGAGAGCTGTTACTCCGTAACCATTCAGGAGCATTGATCAGTATTACCTGGGGAACATTGGAGTATGCTGCCAGGTAAAACCTATCTTTAGAGATGGGCCTATAAGTTATGGTAGTGGAAGGAGCCCCTGCCATAGTAGAAGGGAAATATAGGAGATGGAGACACAGAACGTATTCCTAACAGATGACGGACGACAACGAGTACTCAATCAACTTGAGTTCCTGCGCACCGTGAGAAGGGCGGAAGTCGCTCAATATCTACATGATGCGAAGGAATCTGGCGATGTCATCGATAATGCCGCCTATGATGATGCAAAGAACGAGCAGGCCCGCCTGGAAGGGCGTATTATGGAGCTTGAGCAACTGCTGGCGAGGGCGATGCCGATCAGCAAGGTTGATACCGACGTCGTTTCGCTGGGGTCTGTTGTTCGCTTGCGCACCCCCGATGAGCGCGAGTATTGCTATACCATCGTGGGCGCTTTCGAGGCCAATCCGACTGCCGGCCGCATTTCCAATGAATCTCCGGTGGGTAAAGCACTGCTGGGCCATAGAGTAGGCGATCTGGTGATTGTATCTACGCCCGGCGGTGTGAAAGAATATACCATTATCTCCATCGAGTAACCCTCCCGGCTTTCTGGGCATACATTCGTAAACCATCGACCGACCTGTGGCTCACTTAAGGCAGCCGCAGGTCGGTTTTTGCTTTGAACAAGCTCACCCTGAACCTTTTGTATAGAGAGGATGCAAATTCCTGAAATCAATGTTACAATAGGTGGCACAATTCTGGCAAAGAAATGAGGTAACACATGGCCGAAGAACGTGAAATACGATTACAGCGCCTGCGCGAGTTGCGCGAGCGGGGCATCAACCCCTATCCCAACCGCGTTGAGCGCACGCACACTATCGCAGAAGTGCTGCGACATTTTGATGAATGGCAAGGACCCGAGGGTTCCTTTACCCTTGTTGGACGCATCCGTTCCATGCGCGACCAGGGCAAGATTACCTTCGCGCATATCGAAGATGGCACCGGACGCATCCAGGTCTTCTTCCGCATTAACGACATTGGAGAAGATGCCTATAATACCCTGAAATTACTGGATATTGGTGACTTCGTGCAGGTGAGCGGTTTCCTTTTCACCACAAAGAGAGGCGAGCGCACCCTGCATGTGCGCGATTTTCGCATCATCAGCAAGGGGTTGCGCCCATTACCCGAAAAGTATCATGGGCTTGAGGACGTGGAACTGCGCCAGCGCAAGCGTTACCTGGATTTGATCGCCAATGGCGAAGAGGCCAGGCAGGTCTTCATTATTCGCAGTCGCACGATCTCTGCCATGCGCCGTTACCTGGACGATCATGGCTTCATCGAGGTCGAAACCCCCATCCTGCAGCCCCTTTATGGTGGCGCTACCGCCCGTCCTTTCATCACACATCATAATGCCTTAGATCGTGATTTATATCTGCGTATCGCTGTAGAGCTATATCTCAAACGCTTAATTATTGGTGGCTTTGAGCGCGTCTATGAAATTGGCCGTGATTTTCGCAATGAGGGTATCGACCGCAGCCATAACCCTGAATTTACAATGATGGAATGCTATCAAGCCTATGCTGACTATAACGATATCATGGATCTGGTCGAGAATATGATTTGCTCTATCGCCCAGGAAGTAAAGGGCTCGCCGCGCATCACGTACCAGGGAACCGAAATTGATCTTACCCCTCCCTGGCCGCGCTATCGCCTGCTCGACGCCATCGAGGAGTTTACAGGCATCGACGTCAATCGCTTCCAGACAAGGGAAAGTCTGGCGACAGAGATGCGCAAGCATGGCTACGAAGCTGACCCCAAAGTTGGCCGCGGTCGCTTGATCGACGACCTCAAGAGCGCGATGTTCCGCAGCGGCATTCCGGTGTTGCGCCAGGCCCTGTTCCTGACCGATTATCCGCTGGATATCTCTCCCCTGGCCAAGCATCACCGCGAGATTCCAGGGATGGTCGAGCGCTTCCAGCCCTTCATCGGCGGCCTGGAAATGGGCAATGCCTTTACCGAATTGAATGATCCACTCGATCAACGCACTCGTTTCGAAGACCAGATGCGCCAGCGTGCCCAGGGCGACGATGAAGCCCAGGTGCTCGACGAAGATTACCTGGAGGCAATGGAGATTGGCATGCCCCCTACAGGCGGTCTAGGCATTGGCATCGACCGCCTGACCATGCTTCTTACCGATAAAGAGTCCATTCGCGACGTAATCCTGTTCCCGACGATGCGTAAGACAGCAGAAGAGCAATAGGAGCTTCCCTGGTAAGGGTCTGGCTTGGCAGGGTTTGCATCCCTTGGGAAGATAGATGTGGGGCCGGTTCGCCGTACACACCGCCGATTGATCGACCCCACGTCCATTACCACCGCACTTTATTAAAGCGCATCATCTTTTGCAAAAAAGCGGTTCATGGCTTCCTCAACTTCAAATAAGCCCGCAGCGCCAGCGCTAACCCTGACCCGCCTAGCAGGTAGCCTCCCAGCACATCACTTACCCAATGGTCACCCAGGTAAACGCGCGAAGGGCCAACAAGGATTATAATCACGGCCGGGACAGCTAACACAATTTTCTGCGCCCTGCCTTTCAAGTGTAGAAGGCCCAGGGCAAATAGCCATCCCCAAAAAGTGACCGATGATGCCACATTCCCACTGGGAAAACTCTTACCGCCCGCTCTTTTATAGACGCGCACAAGCGCCGGATTGGGGCGAGGACGGCCAACAAAATGTTTTATCGTCAATTTGATTATCTCGTTCAGGAAAGAGTTTGCCGCGAATACGACCACAGCTAAACGCAGGTGCTTCTTCCAGAAAAAAAGCGAAACTGGAACCTGAATCGGCATCATGATCTTGGGGCTACTGATATAACTACATATCAGCGCCGCATAGTGTAAGAAACGAGAATCCTTTTTTTGTAAAATATGCGTAATCCTCAAGTCCTGCACAGAAACTAAATGCTTACGAACCCACGCTGCTAGCAGGCCAAGGAGTGTAAGCTGTAAACTGGCCAGTGCCACCACTAATGCATCGGTCTTTCCAAAAACAAGATTCGAGGTGCGAACCTCAGAACCGATGCTTTTCAATACTTCAACAGGCTCTTGCCGAATTGCTTCAGCTTGTATACCGGGAATTATGCTTTTCATACCACCTCCAGGGGTCTAAACCTATCTATTTAGATACTAATAGCACGTTATAGATAGGCTTTTTGTTTCTGTAAAATCCTTGACAATATCCCTGTCTAATGCTATAGTTGCATGTGTCAGCAAGGGCGCTTAGCTCAGTGGAAGAGCGCTTCGTTCACACCGAAGAGGCCACTGGTTCGAGCCCAGTAGCGCCCACTTTTATCCCCCGCTGCTTGCTTCTCTTGACTATCTCCATTTCGCCAACTACACTACGTAACAAGAGCTTTCACTCGCAAGCACATTGTCCTTCGTACATTGAACCAGGCAAACACCTATCAACCCCGGCGCCGGCATATAGCTGGATGGAAGAGTCCGGTATGGCTGAAGACCTTGGAATACAACGCCAACAGATGATAGAAGCACTCCGCAAGTCAGGTGTGCATGATGAACGTCTTCTCTCCGTTATCGCAAGCACACCACGCGAGCTATTTGTCGATGAGGCGCAAGCTCGTCTCGCGTATGAAGACCGCGCATTGCCCATTGCCATGGGCCAGACAATCTCTCAACCCTTGATGGTCGCTTTAATGACACAGGCCCTGCAACTGCGTGGCCATGAGCGTGTGCTGGAAATCGGCACCGGCTCTGGCTACCAGACGGCTATCCTGGCTCAGTTGGCAGCCCATATCTACAGCGTCGAGCGTTTCCCGCAGCTTGCTTATACGGCAGCTAAGCGCCTATCGCAGCTTGGAGTGCAAAACGTGTCTATCTTTGTTGGTGATGGTTCATTAGGCCGGCCCGAATCAGCACCCTATGATCGCATTCTAGTCACCGCAGCTGCCCCGGAAATCCCTATGCACCTTTTGGCTCAGCTTGTGAACTGGGGGATCTTAGTAATACCTGTCGGCAGCCAGGAACGCCAGGAATTACTCGTCGTCCACCATGCACCCTGGGGCCCGGAGATACGCTCGTTAGGGACCTGCGTCTTTGTCCCTCTAGTCGGGGCAAAAGGCTGGAATAAGTAAATGTACAGTTGCTGATTGGTAAAAAAAAGTTATAATATAAGTAAGCGAAACTGTTTGCTCTCCAGGCTACGATGCACTCAGTGCAAGGAGAATTGACATGCCAACATCGATGACCGGCATTCATATCACAAATATTCTGGGGTTTATAGCTTTCCTGCTGGTATGGATTGTGCTGTGCGAGGTCGCCAAAATGCTGGTCCTATTGTTGCGCAATGACCCCTTGATTGGTTGGGGCATCGGCCCCCTGGGAATCTCGACCCTCTTTCTTTCCGAACCATCCGCCGCCTACATCATATTCAGGGCCCTGTTTCCCGCGCTCGTCTCAGGCTGCATACTCTACTTCGGCCTGTTCACCACATTTCCTGAGCCGGTCGTGATTCCGCACCACCCCTTTATCGAAATTCTCGTAGTTGCTGTCGGCGTGCTGCTGACCAGTACCGGGGATTTCCTGGATGCTCTGCGTGATATACGCTATCCTTTGTGGGGCGAGGCTCGTATCCTGCGTACCCTGCAATCTATGCGCGCGAGCTGGGCCACCATCCACTTCACTGCATTCGGTCTCTCCTACCTGCGCGACCACTTTCATTCCACGCCGACCGATATATTGCAGGCCTTCTAAGTTTGTTCCCAGCAATTAACCTAACTGCAACGTACTGGTCTTTGGAGCCCTTGGCAATGTAAAGTAAAAAGTGCTTCCCGCGCCTTGATTGCTCGAGAGCCAGATGCGCCCGCCGTGAGCCTCGACAATCGCGCGCGCGACAAACAGGCCCAGGCCGATGCCCGAATATTGCCGGCTGGCCGTATTGCGCACACGATAGAAACGCTCAAAAATGTGATCGAAATACTCCGGACTCACACCAATGCCCTCATCGATCACGCTGATCAGGTATTCGTTATTTTGCTCTTCCAATTTGACCGTTACCTGCCGGCCCTGCGGTGAGAACTTCACCGCATTATCCAGGATATTGCCGACAACCTGGCTAATACGGGCCTGATCGGCCACCACTTTGCTATCAAGCACCTGGATATCAAGGTAAATAGTATGCTGCTCCGCGCTTACCTGGGCCTGTCGCACGCGCTCTGACAACAAATCGGCAAGGTGGAAGTTGGAATATTGCAGGTGCAGCTCCCCCCATTGTACTCGTGAAAGATCGAGCAGATCATTCACCAACCGCTCGAGATGCTCGGTCTGGCTCTGCACAATATGCAGGCTGCGCAGGTCATAGCTTTCCGGCGGCTCAGCCAGTGAACCCGACTTCTTCTGTACCTGCCGCACCTCGCGTAAGCGTCGCTCGATGCGCCGCATTAGGTGCTGCGTGTAACCCTTGATGGCCGTTAATGGCGTGCGTAGCTCGTGTGAAACAACCGAGACAAACTCGTCCTTCAGTTTTTCGATCTGCTTATGATAGGTAATATCGTTTAGAACGGCCACCACACCCACAGGACGTATAGGAGAGACACTTGCATCGTGCAACGGCGCGGCGCTGATACTCAGCGTGAGCGGAACATTCTCCCCACTGATACCGGCGATCAACTCTCGATTCATCACCGTATTGCCTATCAAGGCCTGTTCAACAATTCCGGCCAGGTCAGATAACCAGCTCACGTTACTGCTGGCGGCCAGTTCGCGTAATGAGGTTGGAGTTTCCTGCTCTACATCTATTTGCGTCTGCGCAAACAATTCACGGGCCGAGCGATTCAAGGAAGTGATTGTACCCCTCGCATCGGTAATCAGCAATCCTTCCGCCATACTGCTGATAATGCGCTCGAGGCGATGACGTTCCAATTCCGCCGAGTGCCAGAGCGCCATCTCGCGTTCGTGCAGGCGCACATTCTCCAGGGCGACAGCAGCATAATCGGCAATCATCGTCGTGAGTTGTAGCAGATCTCTATCGAAAGCGCCCTCGCGCTCGTCAAAGAGGCTCAGCATGCCAATGATACGATTCTCCACGGTCAGGGGAATAGTGAGGGAATCACCGACGCTACTTGCTACGTGCGCAGCATCGGCATGTAAGGAGCTAAATTCATCCGGCGCATCCAGGTCGGCAACTGCGGCCAGTTCAGGGGCCGACACCTTTGGAAAATCGATCACACTGGCGGCACGTGCGAGCTTGGCAAAAATTTCTTGTAAAAATGTGCTGCTGAGGGGGTAACGAGGAATGATGGAGAGTTCTATCGGGTCGCCTTTTAACAGGATGGAACAGGCCGAGAAACTGTAGAGTTCTTGTAAAGTGGCAAGGAGCGCACGATGAACCTGAAACCGATCAATCGCCGCGACAAAACGCTTCCCAATGGTATTGAGAAATTCCATCTGGTGACGAAGAGCGCTGAGCCGATCCTCATCTTGTTCAATGAGGGGGTGATACGCGCTTTCCGTTACCCTCGATTCTGGCTGCACGCTGCTCTCCCAATCCCTTTATCAAGGTAACTGCCTCAACTGGCGCCTCACCTCGTCATGAAGTGGCGGCACGATCAGATCCCCGGTCAGTTCTTGTAAACCGGCAAAGCATTCCTGCAATAGCGCATCCATACCGGCTGCAAGTTCCATAGGTGTGACACTGCTTAACTGCTCGCGCACTATCGCGGGAACAACTTCAGTATACGGCATCTTTTCCAGGAAATGCAAAAAAGGGTAATTGCCGGCCACTCGTCTCGCGGCGCCCTGCACCAGCACACGCGTGGTTGCTTTCCCTAAAAAAGGTGTGACGCGATCATCAATGAGTTGGATAGCCTTTAGATATGCCTCAGTAACTTGCTCATGGGAGAGGGAAGAAGGGTTATCGGACATATTTGGCATATACATCGTTGCCTCTCCCTTCACTGCTTCGGCGAACTCTCTTACTCCCTATTATAACATAGTTCCCTAGCAGATTGTAAGTGGATAACCGACCAGTAATTACAAATTATGCAAATGTAGCAGGTAATACCATACCTTCGAATAACATTTACAAACATTTGCGCTTATATTGTAACACAAATGTTTGGTAGGTCCCCTCTAATGGTAGCAACGATCTATGCCTCACATTGTAACCCACCGGCTCAGCAGTGATTGCCCCTGTCCCATCTGGCGCCGCTCGCAAATATCATTACATTTCATGCACCAAAAAGTACTAATCGGATGAGCATAGAAAAAGGGATGAACTCTCAGCTTGCGTTCATCCCTTGCTACTTCATAAAAAGGTTCTATTGTGCTCTCATGGAACCAGCCTGAAGAGACGTGCCAGCCACAGCCGGAATCCCCTCAACGCCGGTTTATTATTAGCAGCGCCGTAATTCGCTGCTATATCAAGTAAACGCTGGCGACCTGCTTCTTTACGTGCCCTTTCCTCTTCTGCCGCTTCCTGGATCGCGTAACGTTCGCGCTGCTCTTCAATAGCATGCTCAAAATGATCAAGACGAATCTGGAAAAGCGATGTTGAGGCTTGACCAGGCGTATTTTGTGCCTGCGATACTGTATCATCCGCAGGCACAGCGGTAGCAGTATCTCCATTGTTCATATGTGCCGTTCCGTTAGTTGCAGTCTCGCCGCTCGCAGTCACCGGCTCCCCTATTTCTGTGACCTGCACGTGACCGGCGGTCAGCTTCGGAGCAATCCACTCGCGCAATGCCAGTAGCGAGGCGCGCCGGCAGATCGCTTCGATATCCGCGCCACTACGTCCCCCGGTCATGCTGGCCAGCTTTTCCATCGTGATATCTGGAGCCAGAGGACGACCGCGTGTATGAACGGCGAAAATGGCCGCCCGTTCGATTTCATTAGGATACTCAAGCTCAACCACAAGATCAAAGCGACCGGGCCGCAGTAAGGCCGGATCGATCAGTTCAGGACGGTTGGTAGCCGCCACCACGATCACGCCGGTGCGCCCTTCGATGCCATCCATTTCAGTGAGCAGCTGCGCGATGACCCTGTCACCGACATGACCATCTATATCACCGCCGCGGCGTGGCGCAAGCGAGTCAAGTTCATCAAAGAACACAATACAGGGCGCGGCCTGTTTCGCGCGCCGGAAGATTTCGCGTATGCCTTTTTCCGATTCGCCGACCCACTTTGAAAGCAGTTCCGGCCCCTTAATCGAGATGAAGCTCGCTTCGCATTGATTAGCAATTGCCCGCGCGATCAACGTTTTGCCCGACCCGGGAGGTCCTGATAGCAGCACGCCGCGTGGAGGCTCAACCCTGGCATGGCTATATATTTCCGGGAAGCGCAAAGGCCATTCTACACCCTCCGTCAACAATGTTTTCACCTTCTCCAGGCCGCCAATGTCATCCCAGGACGTTTCGCTGACCTCGACATACACCTCACGCGTCGTTGATGGCTCAACTTCGCGCAATGCTACCTGAAAATCGGCCATCGTTATATTCAGGTTTACCAACGTCTCATAGGGGATATATCCACGCTGGTAATCGATATGGGGAAGGACACGACGTAGCGCGATCATGGCCGCCTCGCGACACAATGCTTCCAGGTCTGCTCCAACGAAGCCAGGCGTCAATTGTGCCAGGCGCGCAAAGTCGATATCATTCGCCAGCGCCGCGTCGCGACTATGAATCTGCAATATCTCCATGCGCCCGCGTACATCAGGCACGCGCAGGGAGATTTCGCGGTCGAAACGACCGGGACGGCGTAGCGCCGGGTCGAGCGCATTAGGCTGGTTGGTAGCTCCAATCAGCACCACCTGGCCGCGTGAAGCCAGCCCATCCATTAATGCCAGCAATTGCCCCACGATACGCCGTTCAACCTCGCCGCCCGTCTCGGCACGTTTGGGAGCCAGCGCGTCCAGCTCATCGATAAAGATAATGCTGGGCGCGCGTCTTTGCGCTTCCTGGAAGACCGAACGTAGCCGCGATTCGCTTTCCCCGTAGAATTTGTTCATGATTTCAGGGCCATTAATGACGAAAAATGCCGCATTCGTCTCAGAGGCGACGGCCCGTGCGATCAATGTCTTACCGGTGCCGGGAGGCCCATATAGCAGCACGCCTTTCGGTGGCTCGACGCCCAGCCGGTCGAAAACGGCAGGATATTTCAGCGGCAATTCGATCATCTCGCGGATGCGCTGTAATTCCTTGCCCAACCCGCCGATATCCTCATAGCTCACTCGCCCAAGACCACCGGGGCGTGTCGCCCCACGTGCCTGCGCTCGTACAACGGTGCCCGCATGCACCAGTACCGCTTCCGTGTCGGTCACCATCTGAGGTTGAACAGGAGGCACAAGGTTTTCCAGTTCCCCCGTGTTGCGCTTTTGGATAGTATAGCTGGGAGTGGCAGGCGTGGTACTGATGATCAAAAATTCGCGCGGCGCGGCCCCCGGCGTACCCACGCGCAGTAAATCACCGATAGTCACAGGGAGACCCACCAGGTATCGAGCAATATATTGCAACTCGCTTTCCTGAATGGGAGCGCCACTGGTCAATGGGAGCAGCGTTATTTTTTCAGCATTGCTGACCCGTGCCTTACGAACGCTAACACGCTCACCCAATCCCGACGCGCTATTCTGCCGTACCTGGCTATCCATCTGAATAGACTGCTTGCCACGATCTATAGTGCTGTTGGGGAGAACTTTGGCCGCCGTTGTGCGCGCCCCGGTAATCAGCACGATATCCCCAGGCTGGCAGCCAAGGCGCTCAATATCATTCGGGTCCACACGCGCGACGCCTCGTCCAACCTGAAAGCCCTCGACGACGACTAGTTGTAGCGTACTTGCATTTCCGCCCGGCTGGTTTCCTGAATTCTGCTGGCTGTTGTTATTTGGAGCTACAGTCGTATTGTCCGCAACATTCTCCGGTGGGAGTTTGCTGGTCGTTCTGCCCGTGTGCGGAGTGTCTCCCACGTTTCGAAATTCCTCCATGAGCCTTCTCTCTTCCGAATTTTTGATGAAGTGATGATACCTTCTCTTAGACTATCACATGTACGAGAGGCGAGGGGAAAAGTTGAAGCTCCTGATTGTATCCTATTACGGCCAAAACGCCAAAAACATATGGGGTCCGATATTATCGTTTCGCATTCCACAACGTCGTTCTGGCGTCAGCACTCGAAGTGCGACCGGCCTCTATCATCGTGCGCCGTAAAAAGTAGCCCCCCACTAAAACCAGCAGCGATATGGCAATCCCTCTAGCATTTCTGGTCTTTCCCGGACGACGCTGCAACAGCGCAAGCGTCGTGAGCAGCCAGGGCAAAGCCAATCCGCTTCCAAATACAAACCGCCAGAATGTCATTCCATGTTGTGCAGGAGCGGTACCGACCAGGGGACGAGCCGCTCGCCCACCTCCTCGTAAGAAAGCGAACAACGCAGTCATCTCGACAAGCAAAGCCGCCCATTCAAAACGCTCGAGTTTGTGTAGGGCCTGAGCTGGAGTTCCCGCCAGTCGCAGCACCAGCGAGATCAATGCACTGCTCGTTGAAATAGCAGACGAGAGAAAAACTGCCCCCAGCACTTTACTGCGCGACCAGAGTGGAATGCTTGTCGCCGTCAACAGCACGCCGGTGTAACCACCCAGAAACAGGCCAAAAGCCGTTCCGGGCAGCGCAATCAATCGCTGCGGCAGTGCCGCCAGCATGCGAGCGCCCCACCAGCGTCCCAGTACTCCATCCCTTGCGGCCTGAATGACGGCCGTAACCCCGCTGAATAACGAGAAACTCAACAGGCCCCATGTGCCCATCGACATCGGTGATTTAACCTTGAAAATGCGCAGCATGTGCAGAAACCGCTCAGGCCTGCCCAGGTCTTTGATGAGCAAGATAGGACAGGGAATCAAGGCCAGCAATGAAAGATAATAGCCCGCGCGCGCAATAGCCCGGTCATCCTGTCCGCCAAAAAGTGATACAAGGCTGGCAATCACATAGTTGCCCGCCGCCAATCCCCCAAAAAAGAAATACCAGATAATCTCCCAGCGCCACAGAGGCGCTTTCAATACGGGATAATCATAGTAGGATGGCTCTTCTAGCTCCTGCTCTATGTCAGGCTTATACCCCGTCGTCAACGTTGCCAGCCGCTCGGCCAGGTCAGTAAGCGCGAGACGTTCGCGCACAAATTGCAAGGGCATGCCTGTCCTCAACTGCGACCCAATTGGCACCCGTGTTTCTTGCATTGCAAAAACCTCCCTATTTACTCCTTAAAGAATAAAATACCGAGCAGCCCTAATACCATTGCCGCCACAATCGTCCAGAATGAGGCCGGTGCGACATTATTTGATGGCCGGGCCGGGTTCTCCGGCAGATTGTACACCTCCGGCGCATCCAGCAGCAAAAAGAACGCGTGCAGCCCACCCTCAAGAATATCATCATCGACACCATACAGGCGCGCCTCAGCAACGCCGCGCCTGTGTAAATCTCCCAGCCGTTCGCGCGCCCGCGCCTTCAGTTGATCGACCTCGCCAAATTGAATCGAGCCGGTCGGACAGGCCTTGGCGCAGGCCGGTTTCATATCATCTTTCAGGCGATCATAACAAAGCGTGCATTTATGGGCCATGCGATCACCCTCCTCGTCACGCGCAATAACGCCGAACGGACAGGCAACCACGCAATAACCACAGCCATTACAAATGTCTTGCTGGACATAAACTGTGTCGAACTCCGTACGAATAATCGCTCCTGTAGGGCATGCTTCCTGGCAGGGCGCATTCGCACAGTGCTTGCACACGTCGCTATGCATCAACCAGCGCTCGGAATTGAAAAAAGGAAGCGCCGTTCCTGGTGGCACAAATGGGATAATTCCCTCGCTGCGCGCCTCCTCAATGCGGTCACGCAGGTCTTCCACATTGTGTCCATTCTGGAATCCAGCGCCAACGTGTTCAATGAACTGCACGTGTCGCCAGGTACGCGCGCTCAACTGGCCGGTATTATCGTAGCTCGTACCTCTCCAGTCGGGCGCCTCCGCCGGTAACTGGTTCCACTGCTTGCAGGCCACCTCGCAGGCCTTACAGCCAATGCACAGGCTGGTATCGGTAAAGAAGCCCATAGCAGGCTGGGGCGGTAATGGAGCTTCTTTATTGCCCACCAGGGAAGATAGCCTCATCTGTAATGGCATTCCTCGTGTTTGCTTCGCTTCAGAAGATTCGATAGCCATACAATCCTCCATTTTCATGCCAGCCGGCCTGAGCGCACATTGCACATGAACGCCTTTGCCTCTTCGATACTCACATTTGGCTCCAATACCATATGAGCCAGGTCATTCGTAATGCTGCCCGTCACCTTGCCCTGGAAGCCCCAGTGAAACGGCAAACCGATT
This sequence comes from Ktedonobacteraceae bacterium, assembly GCA_035653615.1. Classification (NCBI taxonomy): domain Bacteria; kingdom Bacillati; phylum Chloroflexota; class Ktedonobacteria; order Ktedonobacterales; family Ktedonobacteraceae; species Ktedonobacteraceae bacterium. The sequence continues at coordinate 142,326 of DASRBN010000033.1, forward strand.
TGATGTACCACGCGTCCCTTAATGCGCAATGGCCGCATGCGCCGTGTCACCATCGCTCGTGCCTCGATCTCGCCACGCGGCGTGCTGATGATGATCCACTCTCCATGGCGAATCTTCCGTTCGGCGGCCAGTTCCGGGCTTAGCTCCGCGAAAAGAGATGGCTGCAGCGCGTTGAGCCAGGGCATCCAGCGCGTCATCGGACCGCTCACATGATGTTCCGTCAGCCGGTAAGTGGTAATTACAATCGGATAGCGTTCATCTCCTACCGGAGCGAGGGGATTATCAGGCCGGTCCTGGAAGTACTTTGCCGCGGGATTGCTCTGCTGGCTATATAACGCATTTGTTACCGGAGCCTCTACCGCTTCATAGTGGGCAGGTAAAGGTCCATCCTTGAGTCCCTTTGGCGCAAATAGCCAGCCCTTACCATCCGGCTTCATAATGAACGGATCGCTGCCCGAATGTGCATCTATCCCGACTCCATCTGGAGGGGGTGTATAGCTCGGTGGTTTGTTCACGGGGAAATCAGGAACATCCACCCCGGTCCATTTCTGTTGCTCCTCGTCCCACCAGACATACTTCTTGCGTTCCGACCACGGCCGTCCCTGCGGGTCAGCAGAGGCGCGATTATAGAGGATACGCCGGTTGGCGGGCCATGCAAATCCCCATTGCAGGAACGTATATCCCTCCGGGTTGCGCGAAGCCGCCCGGTTATTGCCGGGTTCCGGGTACACACCGCTATAGATCCACGAGCCACAGGCCGTACTACCATCACTTTTTAGCACCGTAAAATTCGGCACGTGTGGGGCATCGCGCAGCGTGTATCTTCGCCCGTTACTATCATCCTTGCTTTCTGGCGGCAGCACGTAATAGCCGTTAATCTCTTTCAGTACTAACAGCACATCCGGCTCATCGGTAATGCGCGATCCCGGTTCAGGCTCCGTTCGTTCATAGTCCCATGTCAATGCCTGCAGCGCTCGATCTCCAGGCTCCTTGCTCTCGGCATACAGCTCTTTCAAACGCTTGCCCAGGTGGTAGACAAACCATAGATCAGAGCGGGCATCCAGCGGCGGATCAACGGCCTTATCGCGCCATTGCAGCAGGCGCTGCGTGTTGGTGAAGCTACCCTCTTTTTCCGTCGAAGCGGCGGCAGGCAGTAGAAACACCTCCGTCTTAATCTTGCTCGAATCCACCGGTTCCGTCTCCGGCCCAAATCCAGGTTGCTTGTACCAGAATGCCGCCGATTCGACTTCATACAGGTCGCGCACCACCATCCAGTCCAGTTGTTCAAGCGCCTTGCGCTGCATGCGCGCGTTCGTGCTGCCCGCCGCGGGGTTCTGCCCGAACAACAAATAGCCCTTGACCTTGCCATCCAGCATCGCATAGCTCGTGGGCAGGTGTGAATGGTCGCCGGTAATCTTGGGCAGCCAGCGATACACGCAATTGCCGTCTTCCTCGTTGGCAGCATCTCCATACCATGCCTGTAACAGGCTGCGAATATAAGCCGGAGTGTTTGACCACCAGCCCAGCTTCTGCCCTGTGCTGTCGATATATTCCTGCAAGGTCTGCTGCGACTGTACATTTGAGGGTGTATCCCTCTTCTCGCCCCATGTGGTTGCATCAGGAGAATGTTCAGCGCGTGGCTGCGGCTGCACGAATGCTGCTGGCTGTGGCATGTAACCGGCCAGTAGATCGTACAAAGTCGGCACATCCGTCGAACCCTGGATCGAGGCATGCCCGCGCAAGGCCATGATACCACCACCAGGGCGACCAATATTGCCCAGCAGCAGTTGCAGCATTGCCGCCGCGCGAATGATCTGTACACCTTTCGATTGCTGCGTCCAGCCAACCGCGTAGCAGATGGCCGAAGTGCGTTCGCGCCCCGAGTTCTCGATCAGCGTCTGCGCAACCTTCAACCATTCCTCGCGTGGTACTCCACACACCTCCTCCACCATCTCCGGCGTGTAGCGAGCAAAGTGGCGCCGCATAATCTGGAAAACGCATCTTGGGTGCTGCAATGTAGGGTCGGTTAAAGGCCTCCCATGCTCATCGTACTGATAGTCCCAGCTGCTCTGGTCGGCATAAGTGCCCGTCTCGGGGTCATAACCGGAGAAGAGGCCATCCAGGTCCTCTGTATCGCGGTAATCCTCACGAATCAGCGTCGCCGCGTTCGTATAATTCACCACATACTCATGAAAATAGCCACCGTTTTCAAGCAGGTGACGAATAATCGCACCGAGGAATACGATATCGCTGCCTGCGCGCGTCGCGACATACAGATTGGCCAGCGCCGATGTACGCGAGTAATGCGGGTCCACGTGTATCACCTTCGCCCCGCGTTCCTTCGCTTTCACGACATTTGCGAAAGCTACAGGATGCGCCTCCGCCATGTTGCTGCCCATAATCAGAATAGCATCGCTATTCACCAGGTCCTGTGGAAAGGTCGTAGCACCGCCACGTCCAAGCGATGTACCCAGACCGGGTACCGTCGAACTGTGTCATATACGGGCCTGGTTCTCAATCGAGACAATCCCCAATCCGCCGCTGAAGAGCTTCTTCATTAAATAATTCTCTTCAACATCCAGCGTGGCCCCGCCGAGCGATGCGATGCCCAGCGTATGATTCACCTCGCGACCATCGGGCAGGCGCTCCACAAACGTCTCATCGCGCGTCTTTTTGATGCGCTGCGCAATCTGCTCCATCGCCCAATCCAGCGACTTTACCTCCCAGTGATCGCTGTACGGCGCGCGATAAAGCACCTGTTTCAAACGACTCGGATTGACTGTGTACTGGAAGGTCGCCGATCCTTTCGGGCAGAGCGTCCCATGATTAATCGGACTATCGGGATTGCCTTCAATATCAATCACCTCACCATCCTTCACGTACACATTCAAGCTGCAGCCTACCGCACAGTATGGGCACACGCTCTTCACCACCTTCGCATCTTGTATGCGAGGAGCTTTTGTCCGGCTCTCGCTGCTGAAAGGTTGTGTTCTGGAGCCGATCTGCATTACCTCGGAGACAGCATTTTGTACGGGTTTGGGTAGCATTGAAATCTCTTGCATAGTCCTCTTCTTTCTCTCTTGCGGCCGTCTAACTCCTCCTCCGCATGGGGCGTAGGGACAGGATACGATTGCTCCAACCAGATGACGGCGCAGCCGTAGTCGCGAGGTAGAGTGCGGATTGATCCGGCTCGCCGGCGTTTCCGGTCGGAATAAGATCATTGAGATCGCATCCGGAGGATGTCCGCTGGTAAAAGTAAAGGTGGCTAAAGTCCTTTATGGTAATATTTTACCACCTTTCGTCCATGATAGCCTCTGGTAATTCCCCCAGAGAAGGCGAGGATTCTTCGCTTCACTCAGAATGACAGGCCCCGGACTGTCCAGACCCGCCCGGGGCCTGTCATTCTGAGTGAAGCGAAGAATCCCCCGTGCGAAGTTGTGCAATGGCCCCGCCTTCCGTTATCCAGACTACTTCTAGGGAATCACCCGTAAAGCCTCTCATTGCGCCTCGTGACCCCTATCCATCTATCGCAATCCATCATTTGCTATGAAAATTTCCGTTTGACAAAAATCAACTAAACAATAGTCTTGATTACTTGTAGGGTTTGATATATACTTCCCAAAAGCCAATGTTTTGACACACTTAAATGTGCTCTGGCACACAATGAAGTACGCCAGCTAATTTTAATATGCAAGTCCACTCTTTCCGTCCTGCCAGAGTGCTTTGCAATGACCGCGTTGAGTGCGGATTGATCCGGCACGTGGGCGTTTCCGGTCGGCATAAGATCATTGAGATCAATATGCCGGCGTCGACTTGCCGGGAAGGAATCAGGTAGGACGGCCAGGTGCCTTTGTCTGGGGCAAAGGTCAGGTATATCAATCGTGCATCCACAGCAATAGAAGGGGCTGACGACAATCCATGCAACCACTGAAACAAGATAACCGGGAACAGAAAGTTCCTGATCCGGGCCGGCCCACACCAAAAACAGCTAAGAAAAGACCCGGCTGGCTTCGTTTTGGCCTTCCTGCAATGCTCCTATTTGTAGGAATGATGATAGTTACGGCCATAGCGATTCGTGTCGTAGTCGGCAATGGCGGCCAGGCGAATACATTGGATGAACCAATTAGCTACGTGTTGAACCTCGCCGATCAGCATGCACTCCAATCCGTCACTATTAGTGGCGATGATATTTACGCTACCGCTAAAAATGGCCAGCAGTATCATGCCGTAAAAGAAGACGGGCAATCTGTTACGGAAACTTTCCGTCATGATGGAGCCACGGTTACCGTAGACAATGGGCAGCCCAATGCCTGGGTTCAGGGCGTCATAGATGTTGTCTTCGTTGCACTTATTGCCGGCGTGCTGCTCTTCTTCTTGCGTCGTGGTGGATTGGGTGGCCAGCTCGGCACTTTTGCCCGCTCGAAAGCCAGGCGCTTCAATGAAACGCATCCTACCGTTCTCTTTAAGGATGTTGCCGGCGTCGATGAAGCCAAGACCGAGCTGCAGGAGATCGTTGAGTTCCTCAAATATCCCGAACGCTTTACTGCCATGGGAGCTCGTATCCCCAAAGGCGTCTTGCTCGTCGGAGCGCCCGGCACCGGCAAAACCCTCATCTCCCGTGCCGTCGCGGGCGAGGCCAATGTCGCTTTCTATAGCATCAGCGGCTCCGAATTTGTCGAAATGTTCGTCGGCGTTGGCGCATCGCGTGTTCGTGACCTCTTCAAAGAGGCCAAAGAACATACGCCCTGCATCGTCTTCATCGACGAAATCGACGCCGTAGGTCGCCAGCGTAACAACACCGGCACCGGTGGCAACGACGAGCGCGAGCAAACCCTCAACCAGCTCCTTGTTGAAATGGACGGCTTCGATAAACAAACCAACATCGTCGTCATTGCTGCTACCAACCGTCCCGATGTACTCGACCCCGCTCTCCTGCGCCCCGGGCGCTTTGATCGCCAGGTCATGCTTGATAAACCCGATATTCGCGGGCGTCTCGCCATTCTCGAAGTCCATGCCCAGGGCAAACCTTTTGCCGAAGACGTTACCCTCACCGGCCTCGCGCGTCAGACTGTCGGCTTCTCCGGCGCCGACCTCGCCAACCTGCTCAACGAGGCCGCCTTACTCGCCGCCAGGCGCGGCCAGGGCGTTATCTGCAAGCCGGAACTCGATGAGGCTATCCTGCGCGTCATGGCCGGACCCGAACGCAAGAGCCGCGTGATTACCGAGGCTGAGAAAGCCATCATCGCCTATCACGAAGTTGGCCATGCTATCGTCATGCGCTCCATTCCAGGCGCCGACCCCGTCCAGAAGGTGACCGCTATCGCGCGTGGTATGGCCCTCGGCATCACCGTCCAGGCCCCCAGCGAAGACCGTTATCTCATGCGTCGTTCCGAACTGCTCGCCAAAATGGCCGGTGCCATGGGTGGGCGTGCCGCCGAAGAAATCATCTTTGGCGATATCACCACCGGCGCCAGCCAGGATATCGAATACGTCACCAACATTGCGCGCCGCATGGTCTGCGAATTTGGCATGAGTCCATTGGGCAACGTCGCCATCAAAAAAGATGCCGATGGCTCCGCTATGATTAGCGCCGAGACCGCCATGAAGATCGATAAAGAAATCTCTTTCCTCGTCGATCAGGCCTATGAAACGGCCCTCAACATCCTGCGCGAGAAAAAAGACAAATTGATCGAGATCGCTGAACATCTCATCGAGGTCGAAACTATCGACGGTTCAGAGCTCGATGCCATGCTCTTCGCCGCGTAATTTCTATGACACGTACATTTATTGCGCTTGAATTAGATGAATCCCTGCGGCATTTCCTGGGCCAGGTGATTGACCGCCTGGCCCGCCAGCTGCCTGCTGTGCGCTGGGTCGACCCCGCGGGGATTCATCTCACCCTCGCCTTTCTAGGTGAGCTTTCGGATGAACAATTGGCGGCAGCTGAACAGGCTGCCGCGGTGGCGGCACGACAAAGTATCCCATTTGAGCTACGTCTGAAAGACCTCGGCACCTTTGGTTTGCCTCGTCACCCACGCGTCATCTGGATGGGCATCGAAGAATCATCCGGTAACCTGGTTCGCCTGCATAGCACGCTGAATAGAGAACTGCTGCAGCGTGGATTCGAAGTCGATACGCGCCCATTCTCGCCTCACCTGACGCTCGCCCGTGTTAAACAACCACTGAATCCTACCGAACTGCAAACCTTGCAGCGCCTGCTCGCCGGAAAAGAATCCGCATCATCCTCATCTCGCCAATACATCCAACATTTGAGCGTCATGAAAAGCGAATTATCGCGGTCAGGGGCAAAATATACCTGTTTGCAAGCATCTGTGCTGGGCAATCAATCAGATCGTTCAGGGGAGAGCAATTGAACCTTACCGTCTACGAAGTCGATGGAAGCCGCTCCCTTGAAGAGATGACAGCGCTGGTCGAGAAACATTTTGAACCATATCTCATCGAACGATTGAGACAGATGGATCAACTATAAGCATTAGTTGTATGTTTCACGGAATAGATAGGTTACAAGGGCGACCGCAACGGTAGAACTTGCGGTCGCCCTGATTTATCCTCAGATCCAGATAATCAATCGGTGTGCGGCACACATGGATTAGGCATAATACCACTGCTCGAATCGAGATAGCTCCATTGAATATTCGGCGCGCCATATTGCAGATCGCGACCAAAATCATTCACTGTAGAGCCTCGAATATCGTTACCGAAGGTAAATGTACAACTGTCGCCATGCCCGGATTGCGCGAAAAATGGGTAGAATTGTGACCCTGGCGGTGGAACGGTACACCTCGAAAGATGATCTCGCGTACACGTTTTTTCCGTGGCCAGCACTTCAGTATCGAACTGGAGTGAAGAGTAGGGATGCGTGTAGTCTGATTGACCGTCCGGAGAGCTGACAGGCCCAATACCATTGCCCAGCACCGAACTCATCACAACCGGCGTAGGCGTATGCCGCGTACCGTCGGGCCAATCGGGCAGGTAGGATGAGCCATCGAAATCAACATCTCCCCCTAGCTTGAAATCAAGGCAACCGGGCAGCGTCGGCCCCTTGAAGCAGGGTGCATCATCCTTGTCTCCATCTCCGCCGAGGCCAGGAGTGAAGTGGCCGATCTCGGTATCGTAACCAACATTGCCCTGTCCCAGCCCCCAGTTGAGGAAGTTTCCGAATTTCGTCGTCGAGTACTCAGGATGGAAGCTGAACTTCGTCGGTTTGCAGGTGTTCAGATCCAGGTCCTCGAAACCATTCTTGGCGCTGGCCACCATGTAGCCCGATTTTCCCGTCGTGAGGTCTTCGATCTTGTTCAGCATACCATTAGAGGTATCTTTGACCGTTATCTTGAGCTTATCGCCCTGGTTCATGAGCAGGGTCTCTTTGTTGGGGGTAAACGTTGAGTTGTTAGCGTCAGCCGGCCCAGGAGGCCCGGGTGGGACACCATTCATCTGGATGAATGCAAAGTTGACCGGCTCGGTGCAGTTTGGATTGCAGAAGGACATGTCCGGGTTGCATTCCAGGCTGTCGATGTTCAATGCCGCACACCAGTGCGTGCTATCGCAACTGATCTTGTGAATGAACGGGTAGAAACCAGGAGGGTACAACTGCAACTCCAGGAAAGCAGAACCTGATGTGTTGGGGTCTCCAGCATAGCGCGCTGGATGGTTCTGATCGCTATCAGGGATGCAGGGCTTTTCTGGAAACGATCTGGGGTCGCAGATTACCATACCAACCCAGAGCGCAATGGTATTCTCAAAAGTCTGGGTTGCCGGTAATGCATGCTCGGTGGGCAGCGTAATTTGCCACTGTACATTATTGCCGGAACCGGGGGAATTCGAGAAGAAGTTGACCGTTGGCTCATCGTGGCCGATATAGTGACCGTTGTCGTAGAAACGCTCGCCATCGTAACCGATGGGATCAGTACATAGCATCGAATCCTTTATCAGCTTCTGGATGTTGCTGAAGCCGTTACAATCCAGGTCGCCTGTTGGGGCAAATTTGGGACTTGTCGAGTTTGTAGGTGAGGTGGATGCGGCATGCGCGCCTGCCCCTGAAACAGCTAATGGGAGAGCGATTACAGCCAGTATCACTGCCGCGACCAGTGTCAGGGTCAATCTTGACCTGGCGAATCCTTTCATGAACAAATCTCCTTTTTCGACAGAAATAATGGTACGGTACGATGACGAGCAGATGGATATCCTGAGATTACTGAGCAAAGAAATGCAAAGGCCACTGCTTACAATTTAACCACAGAAATATTTCGCTGTATCTATCCGGTTGGTTAAGACCTGGTGAAGAATCGGTGAAGAAATAGTATCCAGCATGATAAAAACTTTACTTTCTCTTCCCCAAGAAACGTTTTCTAAGCGCGGGGCGATTGAACAGTCGAGCGAACGCGAACAGCTCATGATGAAATTTGACGACCGAATGGGGTAATGGGAACGCCAGTAGGGACAGGGACGCAGAACAGGCAGAAGAACCCCAGCCAGTACAGGGACAAGCCACTGTCCCTACTGGATGCGTAAATGGCCCTGTTCTAAGCGTAAAATGTAGTGACACCCAAAAGCAGGCATGATACAATATGCCGTAGAGATAGTTTGGCAGCGAACATCCGTAGGCGGCATTATAAGGAGTGCAGGCCGTGAGAAATTTAAGACCACGCCGTACATTGATTCCACAGTGGGATATGCCTTCGGACCCCGTCAAGGCCGTCTTCTGGTTTTTACACTGGTCCTTGCGTGTGCTTGTCCGTTTCTTTTATATCCTCATCATTGGCGCGGTCGTCTATGAAAGTATCGTCAATGGTCTCGTCGGCTTCGCCGGTACGCTCCTGGTTGGCCTTGGTGTCTGGCTGGGCCTGGCAGTTCTCCTGTTCTTCGTGAATGTCACCACCGGTGTCTCGCGCGTCTTTTCTGAGGTCAACCGCCTGCAGCAGAACTATCCGCCTCGCGCGCAGTCTCCTTTCTTCAATTTCACCGAACCCAAACAGGATCGCGTCGTCGAGGGCACCATTACCGACCTGGAAGAAGAACGTAAGAAGCGCAGGGGCGAGATGGGTTAGCTTTCAGTGTTTCTGTCTCTCCACAACCTCCACGCCTCATCTTGCGCTTCCGGCACGTAAGAGAGCAACAGCCTTCCAGGCCCCTCGATGCAAAATTCACCCAGGCCAGCCGGCACTACTATTGTCTGTCCCGGCGAAAAAACCTCACCGTATTCAAAATTCTTCCCGTATCGTATCGCTCCTTGCGCGCCAAGCGAGGAAAGAATAATGCAACTGCCCCGTGTCTTATCCTTCATATAGCCGTGAGGGGTATCGTGTTGAAAGATCAGTTCGCGAGTTACAAAATATGGACATGCTACCAGGCAGCGTTCGGTATAGCCTGTGCCACCCGCCATAATGGCAGGTTGTACCTTCACAGAGGGCGATTGTTCATAGCGGGAAACATTCAAAGCCTGTTCGATATGCAGTTCGCGCGTTTTACCCGCGGCATCTTTGCGCCCATAATCATACATGCGATAGGTGATATCAGAGTATTCCTGCACCTCGTACAGCAGCACGCCCGCGCCAATCGCATGCACCGTCCCGGCTGGCACAAAGATCACATCGCCGGCTGCCACTGTTTCATGATGCAGCAGTTCCTCCAGCCTCACGCTTTCAATGGCCTGCTGCACCTCATCTCGTGATGTACGCGCCTTGAAGCCATGTACAACCGTCGCGCCCGGCTCCGCGTCCAGCACGTACCAGAACTCCGTCTTGCCCAGTTTGCCCTGCTCAAAACGCGCTGCATACTCATCATCCGGGTGTACCTGTACCGATAATTTATCGTTAGCATCGATAAACTTTGCCAGCAAGGGGAAACGCTTACCAACCATCGCCACGCACTGCTCGCCCAGAAGGTCTGTGCCCAGTTCCTCCACCAGCGCCTTCAACGTCATTCCCGCGTATGGTTCGTTCTGCGCAATCGTATTCAGTTCTGTTTCCCAGGATTCCCCAATTGCCTTATGGGCTGGAAGGCACTTCCAGCCATTCTGCTCCAGTCGTCTTCCACCCCAGATTGTCTCATGTAAAGAAGCTTCTAGCCGTATTGGATGTAAATAAAGATCATTAACTGGCAAGCAAGGTACCCTCAACCTGGCGGCGTAGTTTATCGCGCATCACGATCCCCTTAATGCGATTGATCTCCTGCCCATTCTTGAAGAAGATCACCGTCGGGATGCCATCCACATTCCACTGATTGGTCACATCTTCATTAGTATCTACATCCAGCTTGGCAAAAGTCACGCGCCCCTGGTACTCCTTGCTGATCGCCGCGAATTCTGGATCAAATATCTGGCACGAGCCGCTCCTCCCTGAGGAAAAATCGACCACCACCATTTGTTGCGAGCTGAGCACCTTTTCGGCAAAATCCTGGCTCGTTACATCAATGTAACTCTCTGCGGGGTCTTTAGGGTCTGCCATGATGTCCTCTTCATACTCTAATCTATCAAATCGACCTATCGGCTACTGTGCTAAAAGGGTACCACCCATGCTTTAGGATGTCAAGAAAATTTTAACAGCCTCAGGCGTTCAGGAGCAATTCTTCCGCATCCTCTATTACATACCGGTATCCTTGCTCCGTCAAGAAGAGTTGGCGATTGGCCGAAAATTCCTGGTCGCGCGTATCGCGTGTCACGATAGAATAGAAGTAAGCCAGCCCACCATCCTGCTTCGGGCGCAGGATGCGCCCCAGCCGCTGTGCCTCCTCCTGGCGCGAGCCAAAAGTACCTGATACCTGGATCGCGACATTCGCGTCGGGTAGATCGATGGCGAAATTTGCCACCTTGCTTACCACCATACGCTTGATTTCACCACGCCGGAATTGCTCATACAGTTTTTCACGCTGCGCGTTGGTAGTCTTCCCGGTTAGCAGCGGCGCATCCAGTTCCTCCGCCAGCAGCTTCAACTGGTCAATATACTGACCAATAATCAGCACCTGGTCATCGATGTGTCGTTCCGCCAGGTGTCGTGTAATGCTCAGCTTGGCCGGATTCTCCGCGGCCAGCCGGTATTTTTCGCGTTCTTCCGCCACTGCGTAATTCAGTTGTTCGTCCTCGTTCATGCCCACCCGAATCTCGTGGCATTCGGCAGTCGCGATCCATCCCTGCCGCTCTAATTCGCGCCAGGGCACATCATACTTCTTCGGCCCAATGAGGCTGAATACATCTGCCTCGCGCCCATCTTCACGCACCAGTGTCGCCGTCAGGCCGAGGCGGCGGCGTGCCTGGATTTCCGCCGTAATGCGGAAAACCGGTGCGGGCAGCAGGTGTACCTCGTCATAGATGATCAGGCCCCAATCGTAGCTGGTAAAGAGCGCGAAATGCGGGTAATCATCCTCTGAAATCTCCTCACTCTCCGGCCCTTTCCTTTTACCATTCACGCCGTGCTTGCGATACGTCAGAATCTGGTAGGTGCTGACGGTAATCGGGCATATTTCTTTGCGGTCTCCCGTATATTCGCCGACCAGCTCCGGCGGTATGTCGGTCTTGTCCAGGATTTCTTGAATCCACTGGCGTACCGCGATTGTATTGGGGGTAAGGATCAATGTGGCCCGCTGTATATCGCTCATCGTGGCCAGGCCCACAATCGTTTTGCCCGCACCACATGGCAGCACCACCACTCCGCTGCCGCCGCTAGGAGCGCCACCCGCGTAAAATGCCGCCGAGGCCGCGTACTGGTAGGCGCGCGGCGCGAAAGCTTTTCCCTCGGCTGTGACCGGCAGCAGTTTCATAGGAAGCGGCGAGCCATCGGTATAGCCTGCCAGGTCTTCAGCCGGGAAACCAATATGAATCAGCGCCTGCTTGATATGCCCCCGCCGCGACGCATCGACCTGGATCGTATGGCTATTCAGCTGGCGCAGCAAGAAAGGTTGCGTGCGCCTGTGATGCATCACCTCAGCAATCAAGGCCGCATCTTCGGAAATCAGCAGCAGCGCCTCACCCTCACGAATCAATTTGAGACGCCCGTAGCGACTGATATATTCACGAATATCCACGATAATGTTTGAGGGAATATCATATTTGCTGTACTGCCGCAGCAATTCAAGAATTGTTTGCGCATTCATACCCCCGGCTGCAGCGTTCCAGAGCGAGAGGGGTGAAAGCCGGTAGGTATGGATGTGTTCGGGCGATTTTTCCAGTTCCGCGAACTGTGCCAGCGCATCTCTTGCCTCGGCGTGTAATGGATGATCGACTTCCAACAAGATGGTGCGGTCGCTCTGTACAATGATAGGGTTATTTGGATTCATACTTCCTCTAGACTCCCGGCATATTCGCCCATGCCTGAATATATTTCAAAATGGTCGTTACTGCTGCCTCTTCATAATTGCGCATCAGGTGGCGCGCCCCCATAATTACTTTAATACCCTTAGGACCTTTGAGTTGCTCGACAAACGGTTCCAGTTTATAGAGCGGGCAAAGCTCGTCAAATTCGCTCGTGACGAACAACTTCGGGCGCTCGAATGCTTTAGGAAGTCCACCCTCTGCCCTGAAAAGTGGCACGCTAATCGCTACAACCGTCCGTACGCGAACATCGAATGGCGCGTAAAGAAGAGCGATATATGCGCCAAAACCGTGGCCAATAATGCCAACCTTGGCCGGATTTCCCCCCGGCTGTGCCAGTAGACAATCGACCGCTCCGGCAAGGTCGAGTGGCTCCAGGCGTCCATCTGTTGGTTGCCCCTGGCTTTTGCCTACCCCACGAAAATTGAATCGCAACGCCATCATCCCGGCAGCAGCCAGCTGCCGTGCCAGTGCGACCGTCAATACATCGTTCATATCGCTGCTGGCCGGTTGCGGGTGGCACAAAACAATTAACGGCGCATTTTCCACCCGTGCAGCTTTATGGAGTACTCCTTCCAGGAGAAATGAAGGCTGGCCCTTACTCTGAAAGGTGATCGGTCTCTCCACAGGCTCTCCTGAAGCTTCCCCGGCTGGCAATGAGGTCATCTACTCCCTTTCTTCTCACTTTACCCGTGTCATACTGTAACTCTGTTAATCTTATCGCAGCAAGCGCCATGCGTCAACTGGCAACTGAGCCGTTCAAAATCCTGTAGGGACAGCGTCTGGTGCCTGTCTTCCTCAGGACTTAGAACATGTTAATAACAATACATGTTATTCGTTTGAATACATGTAACCTTAACAATTTTGTAGGAATGTGTTGAATTTGTATCGACAAAGCCTTTTCATATGCCTCTAAGGATGTTATACTGATTACTAAGTAGCGCGTTGCGTATTTTTTAACTACGATTTGTCTGAATTGTCTATCTCAGGCTCGCATCTCCTGCCCGGTACAGTGAAATGTAGCGGCACCCTTGTGAGAACCGTGTCCGAGCGACAGGTGATCAAGCAGGATGGCTAGATAAAGGCAAAGCGTAGATATCTGACAGCGCTGCATACCTGGATGTAGTACGATCGCTAAGAGAGGGTATTTATAAAGGGCGGTGTGCAAGTCTAACACGCTTGTGCGCTCCATGCAGAAGGGGAATCCTTGTGTCGAACCCGGTTTTTTGATTCCCGATCCTCTCCCTGTGATTTCTACCTGGGTGGCTCCTTTTGAGGGGTAAAAGGTCTCACCAGGTTTTGTACTGAAAGCATCGTACAAACAAGAGGCATCTCCTCTCGTTCTGCCTGAGTGCGCAGCACTCGATGTGACGGAGTGCGGATTCGCGTGGCGTGCAGATGTGGAGAGAGTCGATTCATCGCACTCGTGACTCCGGCGCTAGCCAGATGCGAAAGGACCAGGCAGAGTGGATAGATGCCGACCACCGACCTGCCGGGGATGATCCGCGCGTGGGAAGTTTTTAATAATCCGGATTCCTGTTGCTCAAAAGCCAGGATCATTAGATTTGTCCTGGCAAATCTTCTTCAGCAGCCGGTAGTTGTAAGGCGGTCAAGCCTACATCGCCTGTCAGAGATTGGGCCTGCGCAAGCGGTCGCCCTACAAGTGGAGGCAAGATATTGATAGCCAACATTTTAGTCGTCGAGGACGAGCAATTGATAGCTCGGTTGCTCAAGGAAACGCTGCAGATAGAAGGATATCAAGTCGTAACCGTCCAAAACGGCGAAGATGCTGTAACAATTGCTTTGCGAGAAACTCCTCATCTCATTATCCTGGATATGATGCTGCCTGGTATCGATGGCTATGAAGTCGCCCATCGTTTGCGCTCCCATCCTAAATGCATCCACATCCCTATTATCGTGCTCAGTGCTTTAAGCGAACCGGAAGATAAGGTACGAGCTTTTGAAATCGGCGTTGATGATTATGTTACAAAACCTTTCAATACCGATGAACTGCTTGCTCGTATCCGTTCGCAGCTGCGCCGCGTGCAGCAAAATTTCCTTTCCCCGCTGATCGGCCTGCCCGGTGGTTTTCAGGTCGAATTAGCCATCAATCACAAGCTCAATAGCCTGGAACCCTGGAGTATCCTCTACCTGGACCTCGATAACTTCAAAGCTTTTAACGATGTCTATGGTTTTCTTACCGGCAACGATATGATTCGCCTCGTCGGGCGCATCTGCCAGCGCACAGTGCGCGAATATGGCAATCCCGATGATTTCGTCGGTCATATCGGCGGCGATGACTTCGTCATTGTAACTACTCCTGACCGCGTCAATACCCTCTGCCTGCACATCAGCGCGCGCTACAAAGAAGAGAGCGCCATGTTCTATCATCCTGAAGATCTCAAACGTGGCTCAATTAGTGGTGTCGATCGGAAAGGCCGCTCCTACCAGTTTCCTCTGGTCTCGCTATCAATTGGCGTCGTCAATAATCCGCATACTATGCAGGAAGTCAGTTATCTGGCAGCCGAGGCCAAATATCATGCCAAGCAGTCCAGCGATAACGTCTACCATATCACGCCACGCCGCGATCCCATTAATCCCGAGCCCCCTAATGCTTCGCGTTTTTCATCATCGATGCACCTGCCGCCTTCTCTGGCGCAGTTTACATGCCCCCACTCTGAACGCGACTCCGGCCCCCTGTACGAAATCGAAGACAGCCCCCTCGCAAAATACGGCCAAAAAGTCTATTGACCTGAAGGAACTGCTCCCTCCAAAAACCCTTGCGGTCGCCATGATTCCTGTGCTATCCTGGAATCAAGGCATTTTATTCACTCAGAAAAGTGGTGATCATCACGGATTTACAAGACAAAGAAACAGAATTTATCTTCAGCGAGGAAGCGGATCAGGCCAGGCGTATGGCAGTGCGTGAAAATGCAAAACATATCATGCAGGAAAGTGGCCTCGCCGAAATGCTGAAAACCATCAATAGAAGCGCTCTTAAGGGCCGGGGGAATTTTGAGGAATTCGACTCCATGATCCTGCTCCGTTGGGGTACAGGCTACACGCGCCGTCATATGTGGATCGAAATCAACGGCAACACCATCCGCTTCAGGTTGACCCCGCATCGCAAATGTGACATCGCGGCCCCATTGTGCGACGGCGAGTATCATACATTCACCACCGCCATGTGGGCCAATCGTACCCTCCTGCAAGCTGAACTGAATAAATACTACGCGAAGCCGGTACCTGAAACATCCTCAGATTAACCGAACGGCTCATGACAAAGGCTCCAGATCGAGTACCCGAACAGCACCAATACTGTGCAAAACAGTATTGATGGCTTTATAATTCTGATCGGCATAAAAATCCTGGCGATGCGTCTCGTCCGGCCAACTGAGGAGATTCAAGAAAACCTGGCCGTATGTGGGTAAAGACGATGCAGATTCCTCATGCTCATCCTTCAGCCTTGACGACAGAACATCTGCCCCCGATAGAGAGTCTGGCAAGGAAGTATCTTCACTTCTGCCACGCGCTAAAAACGCAAAAGCCAGTACCGGTTCCATAGCCTGGCGGCGCAAGCTCTCAATCCAGGCGCGTTCTATACGATCGGCCTGCTCAGATCGTATAGTGGCAATATGCACTGCCGCAATATTGGGTTGCGCCGAGGGGCGACTATAGCCCCAAAGGTAATGCATCAACCATTGTTCTGGCGGTGCCGTCAGGAGTTCTCTATCTGATGCTAACAAAAGATTGCGGGGGCTATAACGCGCCTGTGCTTTCTGCCACAATTCCTCGTCCTCCCAGCTCGTTAGTAGAGCATAATAAGAGTGCGCCTGCTCCCTGCTGTGATAAAAGCGCGCATTCATCAGCCCCGGCGCGTTGCGTACCGTCTCTAAAATCAAGCGCATGCGCGTCGTGACATCTGCAGCCTTGTTTGGCGAGGTATGCGCTAATGTGACTATCAGTAATTCCATTGCTCGCTCACTCCGCTCGTTATTACTAATCTCTAGCATGACATAGCAAGACCTGGTTGTCAACGCTATCAGGCAAGATATTTATCGATTGCCGACCTTGAGTCTTCCCCCTCGCAGTGCGTATATTACGTGCATACAGGCATAAGTACTTTTGAGTACGAGATAAAAACTATGACAAACACCCGGCCGGATGAATTTGAACTCATAGCTCGCCTGACGCAAGGTCTTTCCTCGCGTCCAGATGTTGACCAATCGGTAGGCGACGATTGCGCCGTCCTCGACATGGGCGGAAATATGCAACTCCTGGCAACCTGCGACAGCCAGGTCGAGGATGTGCATTTCACCTTCGCGACCTCCAGCCCGCGGGATATTGGGCGCAAGGCGCTGGCGATCAACATCAGTGATATCGCTGCCATGGGCGGCGAACCACGCTACGCCCTCATCTCGCTGATCCTGCCATCAAGAAAAACCTTTCGCCTGGAAGTGCTGGATGCTATCTATAGCGGCTTGCGTCAGGAAGCTGAGCAATTTAACGTAGCCATCGTTGGTGGAAACGTTGCTGGTACAGCCAGGCATGAACATGCATCTTTGATCATTGATATCTCCCTCCTTGGCGCCGTCGAGCGCGGGCACGCCCTCTTGCGCAGTGGAGCACGCGCGGGTGATACCCTGTTCGTCACAGGCGCGCCCGGTGAATCCGCCGCCGGGCTATTCACCCTGCTCCACCCTGAGCTACCCTATCCATCGCAGGCAAGAGAGACAGCGCGTGCTATCTTTCGCGTTCCTCGTCCCCGCGTGCGCGAGGGGCGCATTCTCAGCAGTTTTGGCCCATCCATTGTGACGGCCATGCTCGATATCAGCGATGGATTAAGTGGCGATCTCCAGCACATCTGTGAGCGCAGCGGTGTTGGAGCGCGCGTCGTCGTTGCCCAATTGCCCCAATCCTCTGCCCTGCGCTCCATAGCAACCGTCGCATCCCATGATCCACTCGATTGGATTTTAAACGGCGGCGAAGACTACGAACTGCTCTTCAGCGTCTCGCCCGGCCACGAAGAGACAGTCGTGAAAGCAGTGCAATCGGCAACTGGAACACCGGTAACCGCCATCGGCACTATCTGCCCTCCTGAAGAAGGTATGAAGCTGGTATGGCCCGGTGGTCGTGAAGAGACTCTGGTTCCCAAAAGTTGGGATCACCTGAGGTCATCGAGTACATAAAGAAAACAGGGATCGCGGAGTGGTTCCTGTTTTCTTTATGTACTCGATGGCAATATCCTGGTGCCTTTCCACCGGACTTTTTCGGGGTTGCGAGGATATGCTCCCCAGGGAGAAGCGGCAGGAACCAGGCTCCCGCTGGGGATTGAAACAACTATCCTACAATTTGTACGCTGCCATCCGGCTGCATGCCCAGCATCACCGGCAGAGCTTGTGTGCTGGTTAGTAGCACGTTGTCCCATAGGCGTAGTGCGATAGGATCACTTACACCTTCGAACTTCTCCCTGCTGATATTCAACAAGAGCTGTTTTGACGAAGGAAATTGGCCGGACGAGGAGACAGGCCCGATAGCATTCGTCACAATCTTGATGCCATCCCCGAACAGCAACGCGCCCTGGTCAAGCGCCGCCGCGCCACTACAGAAATTGCCGGGAGTAGCAAACGAGGTGCAGAAACTCGCGTAAAACTGCTTCTGCCAGTCCGAGTTTGTGGGTGGACGCGCAGCTGACACCACTCCCACGTATATACGCGGCAGGCTCAATTGCTGCTGGCGCGCCCATAAGACCAGGCTTTGTAATGCGGATGGCTGTACGAATTCCCCGCCGATAATTAAGACCGGTTGCTGGTTGGCGGGAAGTTGCGCGATTGCTTTTGCCAGCGTGATTACATCATTGGTGAGCAGGGGAGCATAAATCACGTCTGGTTTTGCTTTCAACGCGTCATTCAAACCGGCAAGCAGATCATCAGGTGAAGCCTGTGGACGGCCATTTGCGGCGAGCAACCCGCTGGCAACCGCCGTCTCCTGCGCTACAATGCGCGCGCCTCGCTGCTTCACGAAATTGTTGATGAATCCTCCTGCCGAACCCGATGAGGATGGATTGCTGGGATCATAAAAAACGGCCGCCCTGCGCAGGCGCAGGCGCTTATAAGCAAAATTGGCAGCCAGCTGGCTTTGTGCCGCGTCATCCGGCGAAAAACGGATAAAGGCAAAGCCGGGTGCGCAATGACGATAGAGTGATGTACTCGCCAGCAGGTTAATAATAAATACCCCTGTCGCCGTCGGCGCAATTAAGGGCACTCCCGCCCGGCAAAAGACGGGCAAGGCTACCTGCACCAGGCTACTCGGCCCCAGCCCCAGCACTGCCAGCAGGTTGGAGCTATCCTGCGCCAGCAACCCGTAGTGTTGATAGTCCAGCTTTGACGATAGATCGGCAACCGAATTCGCTATCTGCAAAGCTCCTTGCTCGACGCCGGTAGTATTTGCCAGGACAAGGTAGAGCAGGGGAGCGCCGGGAGTCAATATCTGGGCCGCGTTATACTGCTGTTGCGCAATGAACGCGCCCACCAGTTCCTGCGTGTAAGCTGCGTAGAGAATGTGACGATCAGTGCCACCGGCGGGATCGGCATTCCCCGGCCCGCTGTCGAAGCTGACCACCATCACACCATAGGGCCGGCCAGATTGCCGCACATGGAGATCCTCGCGGTATATCGCTGCCTCCGCGCCGTTGCACCCCGTTGTATCTGTACTGGCTACACCTGTCCCAGAAGCCAGCAACGCATCCGCGCGCGAGAAATTATGCTGCAACATCGCCTGCGCCGCTTCTCGTTTGTATTGGTAGCTGCTCGTATTACATGCATCATAGACCTTCAGGCCATCGCTCAAACCAATACCGTCGGGAGTAGGAATAGTGTGATGAACAATCGGCGGATGATAATAGCGCGCGTCATCCCAGCGGATAGAAAAATAGCTGGCCAGCGATGCCACTACCAGCAAAAGCAACAGTGTACCATAAGATAAGGCCATAGGGGACACCGGCACCTGCCCACCGCGAAAGAACCCCGTCAACTCCCAGCCAATCGCGCTGAATGGATCGCGCACGGGCCGCCGCCGGTATTTGCGATTGGCCTTCGCCTCCTGCCGGAACAAATCAAGCAATACCAGGCAACCGCTTTCACAGTTAAGCAGGTGATCGTATACTTCTGTATACAAAGTCTGCACATTCTGCCCATTATCCATCGCCTCGGCGTACTCGCGCAATTGCTGGCGGCATTCGAGACATGAAAGCGGACCACCTGGCGGAGAATCTGAAGGCGCCGGTGCCTGCACGGGCCCTTGAGGAGCCGGTGGCGGCGTTGGCACAGATAAACTGCGCTCTGCCAGCACAGCGGGTGATTCCGGCGCCTGTACTTGCGTCGCAAATGCCCCGGAAGCCGCCTGCTGCTGCCGGGTTTCTACAGTTGTATCAAAGATAATCGATGTGGTATCAAACGTTCTCTCCGCCCGGCGCGCCTTTTTCTTTTTGCGAGGTGTACGAGCGATGGTGGCAGCATTCAGGCAGCGCGGGCATGTCGCCATATGATGTTGCGCGGCCTCTACCGCTTCCTCCGGTACCGCATCGGGATCGAGATCACGTTCCTCAAGTACTGAGATTGCGAAAGCGCACGCCGGCGGTAGTTGCTCATCGATGGCCATGAGCATCCTCCATGATTAAAATAGTCCCGTCCCCAAATCCCTATTCGCGTCTGCTAAATGAGCGTAAGGCAAAGGTAATCTGCTCCTCTAGCGTCATGGGCCGGTCCTGCGGAATCTTCATCAACGCCGCCTGCGCCTCCGCCGCCGAGTAGCCCAGTCCCATCAATGCCTCCAACACCTCCGACTGCAAGCCCGCTGGAGAGCCGGTTGTTCCTGCCCCCAGACCGACCAGCGACGGAAGCTTCCCTTTCAGTTCAAGCACCAGCTTGGCCGCCAGGCGCTTCCCGACGCCAGGAGCCATCGCCAGGCGCTGTTGATCCTCATCGGCTATTGCTTTATAAAAAGTGCGCGCGTCCATCGCCGATAAAAGCGCCAGCCCAATCTTTGGACCAACCCCACTCACATTGATGAGCCTCTCGAATGCATCCCGGTCCTCTTCGCTGGAAAAACCATATAAGCTCATACCCTCTTCGCGCACGTGGAAATGCGTGTAGAGTGATACCTCTGCGCCTGGTTCACCCAGGCGGCTCAACGTTGAGGATGGAGCGAAGACACGCAGGCTGAATCCGCCTACCCGTATGATAGCTGAGTCCGCTCGCCGCGCTTCAAGAATACCATGAATGCTGGCAATCATCGATTTGCCCTACCTCTTCTGTATTAGAGTAACGTCCAACATGAAAATGAGCATCTTGCATAGGAGATTTGGCTGAGAATCAATCGAGGATAAGGGCCGGTTTATCCCACTATCAGAGAACTTGCTCGGAGAAAAGGAACTGTGTGTAGATGGCAGATAGCTACTGCTGCCGCGTCTGCCGCGTCATCTGGGCGAGGAATAGCTTTGAGACGTAGCAGGATGCGCACCATCTCGCCAACCTGTTGCTTGTCCGCTCCGCCGTAACCCGTCACCGCCTGCTTGACCTGCATTGGCGTATATTCGGCAATTGATAGGCCACCATTCGCCAGCGCCAGCATCGCTACACCCCGTGCCTGCCCAACTGATAAAGCAGTACGCGCATTTTTCGCGAAAAATAACTCCTCCATAGCTGCTTCGTTGGGCTTGTAAGTGGCGATGATTTCGCTCAGGCGCGTATAAATGTGCTGCAAACGCTGTGCCAGCGGCATACCGGCAGGAGTAGTGATCACATCGCAGGCAATCATATTCAGTTCGCTCCCTCGCGC
This sequence comes from Ktedonobacteraceae bacterium, assembly GCA_035653615.1. Taxonomy (NCBI): domain Bacteria; kingdom Bacillati; phylum Chloroflexota; class Ktedonobacteria; order Ktedonobacterales; family Ktedonobacteraceae; species Ktedonobacteraceae bacterium. Next base: position 163,489 of record DASRBN010000033.1, read on the forward strand.
CGCGACCACCGCGTAGCCAACAATAGCTGTACCCGGATCAATGCCCAGGGCAATGCGAGGTGCCTGCGAGCCATCAGGCATATTACCCATCGCGCGATCTACTCCTCCTCTGCCGCTCATTGCTCATGATTGTTCGGCTAGCCTTCGAACGAAGCCGCGAACTCTTCAGGGAAGTCCGCGTTCGTATACACATTCTGCACGTCATCAAGCTCTTCGAACTTTTCAACCAGTCGCATTACCTGGTGTGCGACCTTCTCATCGGTCAGTTCGATCTTCGTCTTTGGCACCAGTGTGCTTTCGGCTTTGATCACGTGGTAATGTTTCGCTTCCAATCCCTGGCGCACCTTATCAACCTCTGCCGGATCGGTGTAAATAGTCAGAGTCTCATCATCCGGTCCAACAGGTTCAACGTCGTCCGCGCCCAGGTCTATGGCCTCCAGGCCGAGTTCATCCGGGTCGTGTCCTTCTAGCTCTACCTCAATGATGCCCTTGTTCTCGAAAAGCCAATCGACGCAGCCGTTCTCACCCATGTTCCCGCCATTGCGGTTAAATACATTGCGCACCTCGGCAACCGTGCGGTTGCGGTTCTCGGTCAGCGTCTGTACCAGCATAGCAGTACCGCCTGGCCCATATCCCTCATACGTGATCTCTTCCAGCGCGGCACCCTCTGAGCCGCCCAGGGCCCGCTTGATAGTGCGTTCAATGTTATCCATCGGCATATTGGCATCACGAGCGCGCTGCACAGCCATACGCAACCGGAAGTTGGCGTTGGGGTCGCCGCTGCCTCCCTCGCGTACAGCTACAACAATTTCACGCCCCAGCCGGGTAAACAGTTGGCCCCTGCGAGCGTCATTCACGCCTTTCGACCGGCGAATTTGTGCCCATTTTGAATGACCTGACATAGTATCGCTCCCTATTTCATTATAGGCTAATCACAGGAAAAATAGCCCTCGTCTATGCGAGTTTCTTTGTGAAAGTCTTGTTGTACGCTATTGTAACATGAATGTGCATGAGGCGTCGAGGGGGTCAACTCTCCCGCATCCATTCCTCAATTGCCTTATTCACCGCTTCCGGTTGCTCGCGGAAAACGTAATGACCTGCCTGGGGAATGGTGATCAATGTCGAACCTGCGATGTGATTGTGCAGGTAGTCACTGTATTTCACCGGCGTTAAACGATCCTCGGTCCCGCAGATGATCAGCGTAGGCAAGTGGATTTCATCCAGGCGCGCCATCACGTCAAAAATATTGCACGCGGTCAGGTCGCGGTAGAGCATATTCGGCTCGGTTTTTGCCTGCTCATCCGCGGGACCGTTGAGAATTGCGGGATCGGTGGTTGTAGCAAGCGCCAGGCGCTGCATTTGCAGGTTAGTCTGCTGCGGCGTCTCCCTCGCCCCTTTCAGCAGATCGGGATGCACGCGCAGCCGTGCCCCTGTGCCGATTAAGATCAGCCCCCCCAACTCAGAGCCATACTCCAGGCCCATTGCCAGGGCAATTGCACCCCCTAATGAATGGCCGGCAACAACAGGATGATCAAGCTGTAATTCATCAAAAATAGTATTGTGTGCCGCCCTGGCATAATCCATGACGCTGACCTCTTCCGGCAGACTATCGGGTCTTTTCCCATGCCCCGGTAGATCAATCGCGAAAGCCCTCTCTGTGCCAAAATAGTCAATCTGCGGACGCCAGATGCGGGCGCTATCGCCTGAACCGTGAATAAAGACGATAGGGTGGTTCATATGCTTGTCCTTTCAATACGTGGGAAACTCTCACTCCTCCAGCGCCAGCGTCAAATCAACCCGCCAGCCCTTCTGTGGAACCGAGGTAATTTCCAGATTTTTGCCTCTTGCAATGCCCCTCCCTTCTAGTATATGCTTGAGGCGAGCAGAAACGCCAGGTATCGGGCGTTCTTCCACCTGGTGGAGGTATAAGTGTTTCCTCCGACAATGATCCCTGCGCAGAAACGCCAGGTATCGGGCGTTCTTCCACCTGGTACAACTCGATCAACAAAATGTCGTATTACGTAATAGCATAGCGAAAGCGGGATTTCGTGAACAATGCCTCTACTTCGGACCAGAGTTCTCCACCCGTCCAGGTAAAACTGAAGAAGACCGCCCGCCAGGGACTGGGTCGGACGGGCGAACGTATGGCGGGTGAGGCATTGCAGGCCCGCGGCTATTGCATCCTTGAACGCAACTTTCGCTGCCGGTATGGCGAAATCGATCTCGTGGCCGAACATGAGGGCGAACTGGTCTTTATAGAGGTGAAAACGCGTCGCGGGACTTCATTTGGCCGTCCAGAAGAGGCCGTGACATTCCGCAAGCAACAAAAAATTCTTGAAGTAGCCGCTTTTTATCTCGATATGCATCATTGCTCGCAGCGCGCGTGGAGAATTGACGTTGTGGCGGTGCAGTTCAGCCAGGCCGGTAAATTCGAGGAAATACGCATTTACCAGCATGCTGTTACCGGTTGAAAGAATATCTTGCATGCAAGCAATATGAACAAATCCATTGACCGGTGAAATGTAATGGCCCCCCCTTGTGGGTGTCAGGTTCTTTTCCACCACATACATTTTGAAAAGGGAGGCGTAAGTCATGTCAGACTTTGTAGAATCCGCGAAAAATATGGTCAGTGCCGCTGTCAGCCGTACCAGCTGGCAGGCTCAAAAACAACTCCGTATACGCAGCAAACAAACCGAAATTGATGAACTCTTTGAACAGCGCCAGAAATTGGTCGACGAACTCGCGCAGGTCGCGATGACTCTCTACCAGCAGAACAAATTGACCGACCAGCAGCTTACTCGCTTATGTGCCAGCATTCAGGAACTCGATCATGACATGCAGAACCGCGAAGCGCAGTTGCAGGAAATAAAAAATGAAGTCTACCCGGCGTCTCAGCTCGCCCCTACTCCAACAACGAATTATACCCCGCCTCCCGCTTACGTTCCGCCTGCTCAAGGAGCGCAACAGGCTCCAGGAGCAGGACCGCAGCCGCGACCACAGCAGCCACAGCCGCAGATTTGTCCGAATTGTGGCAATCCCGTGCGTCCCAACGCCCTCTATTGCCGTACCTGCGGCGCAAAACTGCGCTAATTCATTGCATGATCGCGCAGCTCACAATAGTGGACAATACCATACGGCAACATGAAAAGTAGTGGCACCCACAAAGGGGTGCCACTTTCCAGGCATAGTTTCGTTGCGCAACTCTGTCGTACCCGCCTGTGGGAAAACACCGCGGCTATGTTGATTCCAATACAACGAACTGTGTTATAATGGTTGTTACCTTGAGAGTTCAACACTCAAGGGCTCAGGTTTTTTCGATTCGCAAAACAATACGAGACGAATGCAGAACCATAGTAAGGGCGCACCCTTGCGGTTGCCCGCAGCAACACACGATAGGCAAGTTGGCGTGAAGGGCAGTATATTGATCAGGCATACTCAAGAGGAAGGCAGCCTCACCCTCGACATCATCAGCCATAGCGCGGCTCAGACACAAAGGCTGGGTATGCGATTAGGCGAAATAGTGCAGGGCGGAGAACTCATCTTGCTCAATGGCCAGCTGGGAACGGGCAAGACGACATTCACCCAGGGCTTAGCTCAAGGTATGGGCATCACTGCGCCTGTCAATAGTCCGACATTTACCCTCCTCAAAGAATACCCTGGCCAGCCTCGTCCCAGCGGTGGGTCACCCGCTCGCTCTCGCGTCGGCCCCCCACTCTACCACTTTGACTTGTATCGACTGGATGATCCTGAAGAGATTGTTGATCTCGGTTTTGAAGACTACTTTTATAGTAACGGCGTCTGTATTGTTGAATGGGCCGATAAAGCCGATTTGTTGTGGCCGAGCGATCACCTGCGCATTCGCATGAAAATGATGAGCGAGACAAAGCGCGGCCTCTTATTCATCGCAACAGGAGCGCGTTATTGCGAGCTGTTGCGACAGTTTCAGAAAAATACCTATGCTACTACTGGCACTTGATACATCCACTCGCCAGGCAAGTGTCGCGCTTTGCAGCGAAGATACCTTGTTCGGCGAATATACCTGGCAGGTAGGCAACAACCACAGCGTGGAGTTGCTGGAACGCATTCAGCGCCTGTTGGCCGAATGCGGTAATACTATGCAGGATATCGATGGCGTGGCGGTTGCCACCGGGCCCGGCTCGTTCAATGGCTTGCGCGTAGCTGTAGCCTCGGCCAAAGCCCTTGCTTTCGCCCTGCAAAGGCCGCTTGTAGGGGTAAGTACGCTTGATATCATTGCCGCTCAACAGCAACAGTGGCATGGTCCGATCTGCTCTATCCTCGATGCAGGCCGGTCAGAGGTCTATGCCGCCTGTTATCTTTTTGATGCCATGGATCAGGACGGCGAGATCATCTATCAGATGCGCAGGCTCAGCGATTACCTGTTGCTCACGCCCCAGGACCTCAGCGCCTATCTCAAAGATCAACTGAGCGCCTGGGTTGGCATTCCCGGTGAACGAGACCTGCCGCCATTTCTATTTTGTGGCGAGATCACACCGGCAGTGCGCGAAGCCCTGCATCAATTGTTGCCGGAGCATAGTTTCTTTGTCAATGCGCTTCAGGCGACCCGCCATGCCTCCACGCTGGCTATGTTTGCCGTGCAGCGCATACTCGATGGCCTGGTAGACGATCCTTTACTACTCGAGCCTATGTATTTACGACGACCTTCAATTACAACCAGTACTCGTAAGCAGCCGCTGCTTGGTAAGAAAACACAGCGATCTACTGATGCGAGCCTGACAGAAAGGGAACAGGGTGCGTTACGTCGTTGATCGCATGACAATGTCAGACGTGCCTCGTGTCATCGAGATCGAGCGCCTGGCTTATCCATCCACCTGGCCTCCCAGCGCCTACCGCAAAGAGTTACAGGATAACCGCTGGGCACACTACATTGTATTGCGCGATAAAAAAATTTCTGATGAGCGGGTGGCTGCTCAATCCAGACCGGCCCAGGATTCTGACAAATCACGTCGTTTCTTCCCGCTCTCATTATTGCCGGGCCGCTCGACCGCTACGGCTTCGTCACCTGACCTGGCTTCGATTATTGGCTTTGCCGGCCTGTGGCTGATGGTTGATGAGGCGCATATCACGACGATTGCCATGCATCCCGATTATCGCCGCCTGGGATTGGGAGAACTGATGCTGGCCAGCCTGGTCGATATCGCCTATGAGATCGGCGCGAAGTGGGTCACCCTCGAAGTTCGCGTCTCCAACTATGCCGCGCAAAACCTTTACCGCAAGTATGGCTTCCGCGAAGCAGGACTGCGCCATCGTTACTACAGCGATAACCAGGAAGACGCCCTGATTATGTGGACCGAAGAGATAAACTCTCCCGCCTACAAACAAAGATTCCAGGAATTGAAAGCCGCGCTTTATAAAAAACTTGAGGCACAATAGGTAAATGCTCATATTAGGTATTGAAAGTTCATGTGATGAAACGGGAGCCGCCATCGTCAAAGATGGACGTTTTCTGCTCTCAAATGTGGTCGCCTCTCAGATAGAGATACATAATCGCTACGGGGGGGTGGTACCCGAAGTTGCCTCGCGCCAACAACTTACCACCATCATACCGGTAATAGAAACAGCAATGGAACAGGCCGGGTGTAACTGGGAACATATCGATGCCATCGCCGCTACCTATGGTCCTGGCCTTGCCGGATCGCTCCTGGTTGGTCTCACCGTTGGTAAGGCCCTGGCCCTCGCGCATAATCTCCCATTCCTGGGCGTCAATCATCTTGAAGCGCATATTTACGCCAACTGGCTGCGCAAACCCGGTACGCCTTCAATGCAAGACGTGGCCGATGCCGCCTGGGAATATCAAGAGGGCGATCCGATCTTCCCCTTGATTTGTCTCGTCATCTCAGGCGCCCACAGCGAACTCGTACTCGTGCGCGGTCATGGACAATACGAGTTGCTCGGCCATACCCGTGATGATGCCGCCGGGGAGGCATTTGACAAAGTCGCCCGCATTTTAGGGCTGGGCTATCCGGGTGGTCCTGCTATTCAAAAGGCCGCTCAGCAGGCTGAAGAGGAATTCGAGCGCCATGGCAAATCTCCCGCATTGGCCCGCAATACGTACCGCCTGCCACGCGCCTGGCTGCGCGGCACCTACGATTTCAGCTTCAGTGGACTGAAAACAGCCGTCCTGCACCTGGCGGAAGGCGCCACCGCGGACCCCCAGGAAATATCCGAGGCGGCGGTGCCGCGTAGGGGCCGATTGGTCGCGCCCAGCGCCGATTCACCGGCCTCGCGTGATCGCCACCAGGTCAGCCAGTATACACGCATGGGCGCGCAATCTGCTCAAAAAGGTAATATCAGCATCCCCTTACTTTCGTCCAGTTTTCAGGAGGCCGTTGTCGACGTGCTGGCAGTTAAGACCCGCCTTGCCGCGCAGGAATATCATGTGAAGCAGGTACTCCTTGCAGGGGGAGTAGCCGCCAATGCCAGCCTGAGAGCACGCCTGGAGCAGGAACTACGCCCGCTCAATATTCGTCTCGATTATCCGCCGGTAGAATTCTGCACCGATAATGCTGCCATGATTGGCAGTGCGGCCTTTTTTCACCTGCTTCGAGGCGAACAACATGGCCTCGATCTGGATGTTGATCCCGGATTGAGCTTACCGTTTTCAAAAAAGTGAGAAGTGAGGTTTGTCATGCCCAAACAGCCAGTATTTGCCCTCGGTATCGACCTTGGTGGAACCAAAACGCTTGCCGCAGTTGTTGACATAACTACGGGAGAAGTCATCGCCTCTGCGCGCAAACGCACGCGTGCCGAAAGAGGACAGGATTTCGTAGAAAAGCGTACCATCGAGCTGGCTACCGCTGCAATTAATGCCGCTAAGCTGCCATCGAATGCTTCTATTGTTGCTATTGGTGTGGGAGCTGCCGGCCAGATTGATCGCAAGGCGGGCGTTGTGGTGGATGCTCCTAACCTGGGCGTCAAGGATTTTCCTTTAGGAACCATCCTCGGCAATCAGTTCAGCAAGCCGGTCGCGGTTGGCAACGATGTCGAGGTGGCCGCGCTGGGCGAATACCTCTATGGAGCCGGGCAGGGCTACAGTAACTTCGTTTGTGTCTTCGTTGGTACTGGCATTGGTGCGGGTGTCGTGCAGAATGGGCGCATGTACACCGGACTCACAGGCACGGCAGGTGAAGTTGGGCATATGACCATCGTAGCAAACGGTCGCATCTGTGGCTGCGGCTCGCGTGGTTGCCTCGAAGCCTATGCCTCGCGCACCGCCATCACCAAAGCCATCATGGCGGAAATACATCATGGTCGCAGTTCGGTGCTGGCTGAGGATGCGGAGCTCCAGTTGAAGGAGGGTGAAACAATCATCCGTTCGGGCCTGCTCGCCCAGGCGCTGGCGCATGGTGATGCGCTGGTTCAGGAGATCATTACCGAGGCCGCCGACTACCTGGGTTATGGCCTGGCTTCCGTTATCAATTTCTATAATCCTGAATGCATCATCCTGGGCGGCGGTGTTATCGAGGCCATTGATTTACTCTTTCAGCGGGCCATTCACCGCGCACGCATAACGGCTCTGGCCGCACCTGCTGCCCAGACAAAAATCCTACGCGCCAAATTGGGAGATTTCTCCGGCGTCGTCGGAGCGGCTTGCCTTGGGGCGCAGGCGGCAGGATACACATTCCCGGTACGTTAGATCTTGCCTCTTGCGTCGTGAATTAATTGCGAAAGAAGGGAAAGATATGGACGGTGCATTACCTCACATCAATGTACGTGCCGTACATGTCGATGATGCTCATGCTCTACATGAACTCGACAACAGTTTCGAGACGGATCGGATTTATACCTTGCGTGTGCATGGGCACCTGGCGCAGGGCGATAATAATGCGCCTATCGTAGACAAACCCGCGCTGGCATTTGAGCTTGTCGAAACAACCATCGAACCCCCCCTCTACAAGGATTATTGTAAATTTGAGGGCACATCGGAGAAGGTCGAGGCCAGATTAGGGAAAATCGACGGCGGTTATGTAGCCCTCGCCGATGACCAGGTAGCAGGGGTAGTCCTGTTGAACGTGGAAGAATGGCGATCGGTAGCCCGTGTTGAGGAGCTTATTGTTGGCCGCCAGTTTCGTCGCTATGGCATCGGCTCCCTGCTGCTGAACTGCGCCTCCGACTGGGCGCGCAAGCATGGCTGCTGGGCCATTGTGCTGGAGACGCAGAATGTAAATTATCCCGCCATCCAGTTCTACCTGCGCAATGGCCTGGAAATCTGGAGCATTCAGCAGCATTTCTACCCTCCCGGCCCCAATGAACACGAGGTCGCGATTTTTATGGGAAAGAAATTGCGCTAACTTACTCTACAACCGCGACCTCCTCCAACTTCGGGAACAATGGAGACGGCACAGGCAGCCTGATTCCCTCCGGTACGCTTGTCAATCGCCAGCCGGCAGCTGTCACATCGCCCTCGAAGCCAAGGTAATGGTGCAGCTTTTGTGATGAGAATGGCAGATAGGGGCTGAAAAGGATGTGCAAACCGCTGATTACCTGCAACATCACATAGATGGTTGTACCGGCTGACTCGCGGTCGGTCTTGATCTGTTTCCAGGGCGCCTGCTCGTCGAGGTACCGATTTGCCGCACGCGCCACCGCCATCGCCGCGTTGATGCCGTCTTTGAAATGGCAGTTCGCGATATTGTGCCCTACCACCTCGAAGCCTCCCTCCACCTCGGCCAATATTTCGCGGTCCGCCTCGCGCAGCGCCTGGGGATTGGGCACAACTCCACCAAACTTGCTCTGCAAGAAGGTCAACGTGCGATGCACGGCATTTCCATAAGTTGCCACCAGCTCATCATTATTGCGTCGAATCATTTCCTCGTAGGTGAAATCAGTATCTCGCCCTTCGGGAGCGGTGACCGACAGGTAGTAGCGCAGTGCATCGGCGCTATACCTGTCCAGCACATCCTTCGTCCAGATCACGTTGCCCCGGCTGCTCGAAGCCTTGGCCCCGCTCATCGTCATAAACTCGTTGGCAGGCACATCATAGGGCAGGTTGCGGTTGCCGTAACCCATCAGCATGGCAGGCCAGATAATCGCATGGAACGGGATGTTATCTTTGCCAATGAAGTAATACGACTTCACCGGTGGATCGGTCTGATCCGGCACCCACCACGTCTTCCAGGCCTCCGGTGTCCCCTGCCGCTCCGCCCACTCGACCGTGGCGGAAAAGTAGCCGATGACCGCGTCGAACCAGACATAGATACGCTTATCCTCGTATCCCTCAATCGGTATCGGCACGCCCCAATCCAGGTCGCGCGTGATTGCTCTTGGGCGCAGACCCTCTTTGAGCCAGTTCATCGCGAAGGCCAGCGTATTCGGTCGCCAGAAATCTTTGCCATGCGATAACCATTCCATCAAAGGTTCCTGCAATTTGGGTAAATCCAGGAAAAAGTGTTCCGTCTGGCGAATCTCCAGGGCCTTTTCCTTGCTCCCGCACAGACGGCAGCGCGGATCGATCAATTCAACAGGATCGAGCGTGCGTCCGCAATTATCGCACTGGTCGCCGCGCGCTGATGTATAGCCGCAGTGCGGGCATGTTCCCTCCACGTAGCGGTCGGGCAGGAAGCGGCGATCAGTTGGGCAATAGGGAGATTCCATCGTATCTTTGAAGATATACCCCTTATCACAGAGCGTGAGAAAGAAATCCTGCGTAATGCGATAATGATTTTCTGTTCCTGTCTCGGTATACAAATCCCAGGATATACCCAGCCTGTCCCATACCTCGCAAATTTGCCGGTGATAGCGCGCCACGAACTCACGTGGCGTAATGCCTTCGCGTTCTGAATCGACGAGAATCGGTGTTCCATGCTCATCGCTGCCCGAAACCATCAAGACATGATTGCCTTTCAAACGATGATAGCGCGCGAAGGTATCGGCGGGCAGATAAGCGCCAACAATCTGGCCCACGTGCGTCGAACTTTTCGCGTAGGGCCATGCCACACATACCAGAATATGTTCGCTCATTCTATAAAAATCTCCCTTAAATGAAAGTAGTAAAGATAAAGCTCTTTATCCTCTGGGGTAGGCGTAGGGGCCATATTGATCGCGCCTTGAGCAGGGCTTCCCCGGTCACTCCGAAGGTGTGAGAACTAGATAGATTGCACGTAACCGTGGCTATTATAACATAGCCTGCGAGGAGTACAACATTTCCTACATCCCCACGTAGCGCGCATAGACTGAACGTGCCACCTGCTCATCATCCGTGCCTTTAATAATAGCGCGCGCATCGGGGAAAACGGTTAGCTCGTAGCCATCGACAAGGAAACGCAGCAAGAACTCGTTATAGGATACCTCTCCAACCGGTTGTAAGCGTTCGGCCAGGGTTGGCAGATCAATGCGATCTCCCCGTTTCCCGCCACGCACCTGTACGGCATTGCGCCCGCACAGGCTTGTGCTGTTCATACCACTCAGTGAATCGAGGAACTCGTAATGATGCTGGCCGCACGCGGGGCAATCGGGCTGGCGAGGCAGTTCAATCCTCTCGCTGGTATTCTCCCACAGATCCATCCAGAACATTGCCCGGCTCACCCTGTCGCTCCTCAACAGCAGTTTGATTGCCTCGGTCGAGGCAACACCGGCAATCGCTCCAACGATACCGTTCAGAACACCAGCCGTATCGCAGGTAGGAGTCGTGCCTGGCATAGGCATCTCAGGAAAAACGCAGCGCAGGCAAGGAGTATCACCCGGAATAATATTCATCGTCACACCATAAGACGCGATAACGCCACTATAAATCCAGGGTCGCGAGTACTTTATGCTAACATCATTGAGCAGATAGCGCGTCTCAAAATTGTCCGTTGCATCCAGCACCAGGTCTGCATTTTGTACCAATGCCTCGATGCCATCGGCATTGATATCTTCCACCAGTGCCTCTATCTTTGTATCGCTATTCACACGCCCCAGCTTCTCGGCGGCAGCAATGGCTTTCGGCAAATGCCGGGCAATGTCATCCTCGTCGAAAAGTATCTGGCGCTGCAGGTTATTCAATTCGATATAGTCGCGATCCGCGATGATCAAGTGTCCAATGCCGGCGCGACACAGATTGCTGGCAAGCACGGTTCCCAGTGCGCCGCAACCGATAATAGCAACTGAGGAAGATAGTAATTGCTCCTGCCCCTTTTTTCCTATAGGGCCGAATAAGGTTTGCCTCGAATAGCGCTCAAGTGTGGACATGAAAAGCATCTCCTGAACTGGCGTTCTGCAACTTTTTCTTGTATTCTAGCACAAATATGGCGGGCGATTCGACTATCCGGGCGCAGCCGGTAAGAATAAAAGTGGGACAAACCTCATGCCTCTATTGAATCCAGTAGCCCATCCGATAAAAGTAGTGTGAATATCGTGTAATACTATGAGTTGGCACTTCAGTGGAACTGTGCTACAATGCAGGAAAGTGGGTGACCATCTTTTCTGGCGGCCAGTACGTTGATGATGTAGCCAGGCAGTGCAGGGAAACAATGAAAAAAGTATTGGTGATTGACGACAATCCAACCATCGTGGAACTTATTAAGTACGCAGTCAATCTGCAGAGCAGCTATCAGGTATTTGTTGCTTATGATGGCGTACAGGGGTTAGAGCGTGTTTACGCTGAACGGCCCGACTGCGTCATCATCGATGTCAAGATGCCTCGCATGGACGGCTATCAATTGGTACGTTGCCTGCGCGGCGATCCTCGCACAGCTAATACTCCCTTGATTATTCTCAGCGCCATGACCCGTGAAGAAGATCAGATGATCGGCCTGCTCTCTGGTGTCGATGAATACCTCACCAAGCCCTTTAAGCCCAGCGCGCTCAATGCAGCAATCGAACGTGTGCTGCGCCTTTCACCGGATGAACGCCGCCGGCGTATGGACTACCTGGTGCAAACACAGGCTGATCGAGAATAAGTGCGTAGATTACACATTCTTTTAGTAGACGGCGATCCCAATGCGTGTATCAGAATGCAGCACTCTTTGGGAAACGAGTTCTTGCTGCAACAGGTTGTATCTCTGTCGCAGGCCAGGCGCTTTCTTGCTGAGGCCCTGCCTGACATTTTGATCTGTGAGGTAATGTTTGGCAATGAAAGCGGCCTGGACCTTTGCCGCTTTGTCCGGCGCTCGCCTGAATTATGTCACCTCCCTATCATACTCCTGACCAATCTCTCCACAATACAGGACAAAGTCGCCGGATTTGATGCCGGGGCGGATGATTACATCGTCAAACCATTTGATGCGCGCCATTTAGCGGCGCGCATCCGTCTATTGTGGCGTATTAAACGCCTTCAACAATTTGACTCTATCTAACTTATACCCATTCCCTATCCTGGGAAGTGACAGGCCGCGAAATGATTCGACTGCTTCTCTTCCAGGGGTGGGATGACTTCGCGGCAAATCTCCTGAGCTTTCCAGCAGCGGGGGTGGAAATTACAGCCACTCGGTGGATTGACAGGGCTTGGCACATCGCCTTCAAGAATGATACGTTTGCGCCGTGCCTCAACATTCGGATCAGGCACAGGAATGGCCGAAAGAAGTGCCTGCGTGTAAGGATGCAGCGGCAATTCGTAGAGGTCCTCACTGTCTGCCAGTTCCACGACACGCCCTAGATACATAACCGCTACTCTATCGCTGATGTGTTTCACTACTGACAGGTTGTGAGCAACGAACAGATAGGTGAGATTGAACTCTTCCTGCAAATCTTCCAGCAGGTTCAATACCTGTGCCTGAATGGAGACATCCAGTGCTGAAACAGGCTCGTCAGCTACGATGAACGAGGGTCGCAGGGCCAGAGCGCGCGCAATACCGATACGCTGTCGTTGACCTCCACTGAACTCATGCGCGAAACGATTCACAAATGCTGGATTGAGGCCTACGACTTCCAGCAGGTGCGCGACCTCGTCTCTGATTGCTTTTTCGTTGCCCTTATGGAAATTGACAAGCGGCTCAGAGATAGACTGACCAACCGTGAAACGCGGATTGAGCGAACCGTAAGGATCCTGGAAAACCATTTGCATTTCTGCGCGCTTTTTTCGTACTTCGCCAGGTGGAAGTGTCGTCAGTTCAACGCCATTCAGCTTCACACTCCCTGCTGTCGGTTTGATCAACTGCAAGATAGCGCGTCCCGTTGTTGATTTGCCACAGCCACTTTCGCCCACCAGCCCTAGCGTCTCGCCCTTGCGGACAAACAGGTCGACACCATCCACCGCCTTGACGTGAGCTACTGTGCGGCCCAACAATCCCCCTTTGATGGGGAAATGGACTTTTAAGCCTTTGACATCAATCAGAGTTGTTCCTGTCGCCACTGGCGTCTCTATTTGTTGTGTCATAGCACCAACCCTTTCCCCTTTAATCTGGATAGAAGCAGGCAGCTACCTGTTCACCACGACCTACGGGCTTCAATTCCGGACGTTCTTGTCGACAACGCAGCTGCACTTTCGGACAGCGCGGCGCATATGGGCAACCAGGAGGAGGGTTTAACAAATCGGGCGGCTGGCCAGCAATGGGATTAAGCCTTACACCACGTTGATCATCCAGGCGCGGAATAGAGTGCAGGAGACCGACGGTATAAGGATGAGCCGGAGTCTCAAAAATTTGCTTGACCGGCGCAGACTCCACGATGTGTCCGGCATACATCACATTCACATACTCGCATGTTGCCGCAACCACTCCAAGGTCGTGCGTAATCAGCATTACCGCGGTACCGAATTCTTTTGAGAGGCCTTTCATCAGTTCGAGCACCTGTGCCTGGATCGTCACATCCAGAGCGGTCGTGGGCTCATCCGCGATCAACAACTGCGGGTTACAGGCCAGTGCGATTGCAATCATCACACGCTGGCGCATGCCGCCACTGAATTCATGCGGAAAGTTCCTGGCACGGCGCTTGGCATCTGGTATGCGCACCAGGTCGAGCATTTCAATGGCCCTTTTCCAGGCCTGATCATTGCTCAGGTCTTTGCGGTGCCGTTTGACCGTCTCTGCGATCTGGTAGCCAATGGTAAAGACCGGATTGAGCGAGGTCATCGGATCCTGGAAAATCATGGAGATTTTACTGCCGCGCAGTTCCGTCAGTTCGTCTCTATTCTTATCCATGATATTATCACCGTTGAAAAGAATATCACCGGTGATTTTACCTGGAGGGGTCGCTACCAGGCGCATTACAGAAAGCGCCGTCACGCTTTTGCCGCAGCCGCTCTCGCCTACCACTCCTAATGTTTCACCAGGCTGCATGCTAAATGAGACATCATCAACGGCTTTCACTACTCCTGCGCGCGTGAAGAAGTAGGTCTTGAGATTATTGACTTCAAGCAGATTCTCTGCCATTTTTTATTACACTCCACTAATCTTTTGATCGAGGATCGAAAGCATCACGCAGGCCATCGCCAAAGAAGGAGAATGTCAGCACGATAATTGCCAGCGTGACAGAGGGAACGAGTACCTCCCAGGGATGCGTATTCACGAATTGCGCTCCATCTGCAATCATGAGGCCAAGACTTGATCCCGGCGCCTGCACCCCCAGACCCAACAGGCTAATACCTGCCTCGCCGATAATTGTATTCGAAATGTCAAGCGTTGCCGCGACAACCACAATGCTGAATAAATTGGGGATGATGTGCCGCAGGATGATGTGTACATCCGTCGTGCCGGAGGTTCGCGCCGCTTCAATAAACTGTTGCTCTTTCAACTGCAGCGTCTGGCCGCGTACATAACGTGCCATCAATGGCCAGATGGTAAATGCCAGCGCCAGCGAGACCAGCAGCAGGCGCGCATTGCCATTAGGACCGATCACCGGAATGTGGCTGAAGAAGCTATCAGCGCTGGTTCCGAAAATACCGGTGAGCAGGATGACGAAGAGCAGGCCGGGGAAAGCAAACATCAAGTCCGTGAAGCGGGCAAGCAGTTGATCGATCCAGCCTCCAAAATATCCTGCCAGCACACCTATAAGAATGCCCAGCACAATATCCATGATCTCAACCACAACAGCCACTGACAGCGAGACCAGTATGCCCTGCATCAGGCGAGCCAGAATATCTTGTCCGATTTCATTCGTGCCCAGCCAGTACTGGTTTGATGGCAATTCGTCCTGCCGGTCGAGTTCTGAATGATAGTAGCTGCGATAGACGGTCCCAGGATAGGTGTTGCCATCAATGTTACTTTTATAGAGCGGAGCGTCTACATGCTGGTAGATGAATGGCCCAACGATGGCGACCAGCACAAAGAAAGCAATGATGCCGATACTTATCATGGCACGCTTATCACGCCGCAAGCGCTGCAATGATTCACGGAATGGCGAAACCGGCGGCTTCTGCAGTTTCTTTTCGTCCACGGCAGCAGGAGCCGGCAAATCCAGACTCTGGGCCGGGTTTGTTATATCCGGCGAGATCGGAATCGCTCCCGTATCCGGCATGATCGCCTCTGGCGGGTTAAATTGATCCTTTGTGTCCATTCGTAGCCCTCCTAAGCAAGTTTAATGCGTGGATCAACAATCGTATACAGGATGTCCGACACGAGATTGGCCAGCACGACGGCAATCGCCAGCATCACCGTGGTTGCCTGGATCACCGGGTAGTCGCGCGAGGAGATGGAAGCGATCGTGATGTCCGCAATGCCGGGGATGTTGAAGATCTGCTCGATGAAAAAGGCCCCCGTCACCAGGAAGCCGACCGAGACGCCGATGACGGTCACCAGGGGAATCATGGCATTGCGCAACGCATGGCGGTAGATGACCACCCGTTCGCGCATGCCCTTGGCGCGTGCCGTGCGCACATAATCCTGGCGTAACACCTCCAACATGGTGGTGCGCGACAGACGCGCGAAGTAGGCGATGCCGATGGCGGCATACACCAGGATGGGCACCAGCTTGAATTGGATATCGCTCCACGAATACTGCCAGGGGGTGCCCCATTGCGAGACCGGCCAGTTGATGCCGGTACCTTGATCGAGGGCGATGATGATCACCTGGGCGAAGACGGCCAGCACAAACGAGGGAATGGCGTACATGAACAGCACAATGCCCTGGTTGGTGGTATCAATCCAGGTATTGGCTTTGAGCGCCGAGAAAATCCCCACCGGCACACCAATGATGACCTGCAAGAACAAGGCCCACAAGCCCAACTCCAGCGAGATAGGCACTCCATCCTTCAAAATATCGATCACCGCCCGGCCCTTGATCTCATAGGAGAGGCCGAAATTGAGCGTGACCAGGTTCTTCAAGAAGTTGAAGTACTGTTGATACCAGGGCAGGTCGAGCCCATAATAATGTCTGAGCGAGACATATTGCGCCGTGGTAAAATGTTGGCCCAGCATAAAGGCGATGGGATCGCCTGGGGCGAAATAGCCCATGATAAAGGTGATAAAGGTGACGCCAATGATGACAAAAATCAAACCGATGAATCGCTTGATCAGAAACTGTATCATATCGTGCCCTCACTCCCTTGCTTTGTTCAAGGTTGCAATCACATGAGAGATAGCCTTCAACTTCCCTCTTTGCTGCGGTTCGTACCTGATGCGTGTACACCTGCGTAAAGACACCTACGAAACGGCACCATTCCATAGAAAATTCCTACAACCCGTAAAAACAGGTGTTACATAGGTCGATTTCTACTAATTGTAAGTGACATTCCAAGCCTTGTCAAGCAAATTGCTAGCATCATTTCTTAGTTCTGCTCTTAGTTCTGCAACCCGACTTCCAATCTCACGTCTTTTTTGGGATATCGTAAGCTTGATAAAGCAGATGAGATAGACAGTGCGGTCGAAGAAAAGTGAAGAGGGACAGGACTCGTACTGAATCCTGTCCCTATCTGGCCTGTGAGCCAGAGCGCATCAGATAAACGCTCCTCGCGACACACAGGCCTCTCTAGCTATCAATGAACCGCGATGTACACATTGGCCCAGTCATCGGCTGGGACGATGGCCTGTGCGTTGAAGACGCGGCCAATGACATAGGTCTTCAGCAGGTGAGTGCCGAAGCGCTGATCCATAGGCAGCCAGGCCACATCGTTGACCAACTGCTGCTCAGCCTGGTTGTACATCTGGATACGCTTGGTCTGATCCAGCGTCACGTCGGCCTGTTCCAACAACTGCTGCGTCTGCACTTGCTGGGCGGCATCGGTGCTGCCATTCTGCCCATAGTTCCAGTCATTGTTAGGCGCACCCTTGTCGAACTGCAACGTCGTCCAGTCCTGCGGATCAGGATAGTCGGCAATCCAGCCCAGTTCCCACATCTGCAAGCCCTGGTTCAAGCAGGAATGGTAATCCGGCTTGGTACAGAGGGTATTGGTGACATCGGTCAGCAAGGTCGGGAAATCGACGATCTGGGTCTGAACGGTGATGCCCAGCACAGTCTGGATCTCCTGACGCACCTCGGTGATCTCGTTCTGCAGGGTAGCAGCGTTGCTCTCGAAGGTGATCTTGATTGGCGGGATCTGCGAGACGCTCGTCCAGCCCTCTTGCTGCATGCCTTGCTGGAGCAACTGCTTGGCCAGGCTGGGATTACCAGAGGTAGACGCTCCACCTGGACACTTGAGACCTGCGTAGTAGCCCGGCATACCCTGCGGTATGATGTGGCAGGTGGCAGGGCGCGTGCCATGGTAGAGGGCATTCATGATCGCATCTTTGTTGATGGCCAGCTCGAATGCCTGGCGAATATCGATGTTATCAAATGGCTTGTACAGGTAGTTCATGGCAAAGTAGTCAATCGTCAGCTCAGGCTGCTGGCCGTATTCCTTAGTCTTTGTCCTGGCTACCTGGATATCCTCTGCTGGGACGGAGGTGATATCGACCTGGTTGGCCTGGTAGGCGGCATAGGCGCTCTCAGCTGTCTTGTAGAAGTCGAAATCGACCTCCTGCAACTGGGGCTTGGCATTGTAATAAAACGTATTGGGCACGAACACGATGCCGGTGGTGTGGCTGTAGCTCTTCACTTTGAACGGCCCGGCTCCGCCCTGACCGCCATTGTCGGCCAGGTGATCGGTCCACTTGAGACCCCACTTATCGATGACGCTCTTCTCAACCACGTAGGCGGTCGGATACGAGAGCGCCTCCAGGAAGTAACCAGTCTCTTTGTTCACCTTGATGACGACGGTGTTGGGATCGGGAGTCAGCAGGCTATCACCGATCAAGGTCGAGATTTTCCCGTTGACGCGCTTGTCCGAATCCTGGATGAGACCCAGGTAGGTCAAGGAAACGCCATTGAGCGAGGAAATCTGTGGCGAGAGGGCACGGTCGATGCTATAGACCACATCCTGCGAGGTGAGTGTCGAGCCATCACTGAAGTGGAGATTCGGTTTGAGTTTGAAGGTCCAGGTCAGGCCGTCAGATGAGACGGTGGGTAGGGCCGCGGCCAGTTGGGGTACGACCTGCAAGTTATCGTTCAACGCGACCAGGCCGGTGAAAGCCATATCGATGGCCTCAATAGAGGGCGCGTCGGTGGCCTGGCCCGGGTCAAAGGTGGCGATATCAGCGGCGCCAATCGCATCGCCATAGCGATAAATCTGCTGCGATGCAGGGGCCTTGGCCGGCTTGTTAGAGCCAGTGTTGCCAGGTGTAGTTGAGCTACCGCAGCTCGCGAGTAACATTGCTACCAGGCAAAGCAGGGTCGGCAGAAACCCGATGGTGAATTTCTTGCCAGATCTCATGTCAAAACTCTCCTTATGTAACGAGAAACAGTAAATAAACCACTATATACAGGGCAATGATGCCCCTGTACCGGAATTACCTTTTTGTGCTTCGTTTGCGATAAAACCTCCTTTCGCCTCAGGAATTGAACACTATCTTCCTGGCATCTGTTATCAACTTCTATGCAGCGGTTCGTCTGTATGAGAGCGGAAAGACTCACGCGTCGAAAGGCAACAGCATAGAAAGGCCGCTGGCGAATGAATCCGCTGCACACGGTGGCATATAATACTACGACTGCTAGTAGTTGAATCTCTCAAAAAGACCACCAGAAAGGGAAAAATGTCTTTGCGGGTTAATGTTGCAAGATGTAGATATTGGCCCAGTCATCGGGCGGAATCTGCCCCATCTCATTTTCCACCACTCCAACGACATAAGGCTTGAGTAAAAAGACCTCAGTTACCTGGCTCATAGGCATCCAGGCCACATCATTGACCAGCTGCTGCTCCGCCTTCTGATAGGTTTGAAAGCGCGCACCCGGCGATGACATGCTATCCGCGCTTTCCAATTGTTGTTGTGTCAACTGTTGCAGGGCCGCGTCGTTGCTGGTATTCTGTCCATAGTTCATATTATTATTGGGTACACCACTATCAAATTGCCGTGTCAGCCAATCCTGTGGATCAGGATATTCGCCAACCCAGGCCAGACCCCAGAACTGCAGTCCTTGAGCATTGCCGGTTGCCGCGGTCACTTCGTCGAGGAGTGTATTATAGTCAACCGGGTCTGGTGTCACTGTAACGCCCAGCACCTTCTGCCACATCCCGACCATAGCCGTCACTTCCTGCCCAAAACTGCTGATATTGCTGGCATAGGTCAATTTAATTGGCGGCATTTGTGAAACGCTCTTCCAGCCCTCTTCTTGCAAGCCTTTCTGTAATAGCGCCTGCGCTTTTTGTGACTCCCCTTTAAGACTTTGTGTCCCATCCGGGCCTGTCAATTGTGGATTATAGCCGGGCATACCCTGAGGTACGATATGGTTGGTTGGTATCACCGTCCCTTTCCACACGTTATTCGCGAGGGCCGTTTTATCGATGGCGAGCGCGAACGCCTGGCGAATCTGTATATTATCGAACGGCTTGACCAGGTAGTTCATCGTGTAGTAGTTGATCCACAACTGGGGTACCTGGTGGAAATCCGGGCGATTTTTATCGTTAGCAAAGGTAGAAACAGGAATGCCCGTCGTATCGACTCGTCCCCTCTGGTAGTCATTATAGGCTGCCACCGCCTGCGGATAAAATGGGAAAATGACCTTGCGTAGTTGTGGTCGCGGGCCAGCATAGTTCGCGTTGGGCGCGAAATCGATCTCCTTACCAGGAGTGTACTGGGTCACCTTGAATGGACCCGTGCCGCCTCCCTCGCTCAGATGAGCGGTGAAATTCTCTCCGTAGGCATCAATCAAATTCTTTTCCACGACATAAGAACACGGATGGGTGAGCATCGCCAGGAAATAAGGAGCTTTCTTTTTTGTGATGATAACTACAGTATTATCATCAGGAGCCAGCAAGCTATCATTGATGAGGGTGGTGATTGTGCCTCCCAACAACTTGTCCGAGTCTTTGATGAGGGACAGGTAGATGGGAGCAACGCTCGACTTCGTGGCCGGCTGCAGCGCCCGGTCGATGCTATAGATCACATCGTGCGAGGTGAGCTGAGTTCCATCGCTGAACTTCAAGTGCTGCTTCAGGTGAAATGTCCATGTCAGGCCATCGTCGCTTATCTGCCACGATTCTGCAAGCTGCGGGACGACCTGCAATTTATCGTTCAACTGCACCAGTCCCGTGAAGACCATCTGAATGGCGCTGATTGAAGATGCGTCATATGCCAGTGCCGGGTCAAATGTTTGAAGATCGGAAATTCCTTCCAGGGGAGAAATATATACCTGCTGGTTTGGCGGAGCCTTCACCGGTTTAGCCGGCTGGCTATTGCCTCCAAAGAGATTGCAGGCAGAAAGCAGTATGGCTATAAAGCACAGCAATGCTATGCTCGATTTCTTCCCTGGATGCATTTCGGCAACTCCTTATAATGAGTCTTGATAGCCAGCGTCAGGACGCCTCTTGCGGTTCTGACAGGGGTAGGTTTTTACTAAGAATCCTTGCATTCGTCCTGGCTTCTGCCCCCGGCCCTTTGTTAAGCCCGTCCAGCCAGTAAGGGCTGGCTGAACGAGATCACACTCTTATAAATTCCTGACCAGGTCATTATGTTTCGCGAAAGCGATTGCGCGCAGTGCTACATGTAAAAATCCCTCGATATTGGTATCGCTGAGGGAGACAGGCCAGCCCATATATTCTTCGCAGGCCGCCTGCACGATTTGCAGCGTGTGTCCCTGGTCGGTGGATGGATCGGTATTCGCGCTTGCCAGGGCCATAGATGCGAATAACGAACGCACATCATGCCCATGCAGAATATACCGGCGAGCCGTCGCAAAAGCCCCATTCAGATCTTGCGCATCCAATTGTTCGCGCAGTGTATCCAGTAATGCGGGCGCGATTAAACCTCCACCCAGAATAGGGCTGCGCGTGCTGGTCTGAGCAGGTGCTTGAGCTTGCTGCTGTTCCCCAATCTCCTTATGCAGCGCGTTGATATAGCAGGCCGAGGTGAACAGTAGTGGCAGCGCCTCCACATCCTGTATCTCCGTGAAAGCAATACGTACCGCCGAGGCGAAGAGTAGCCCGTGCGCCGCCTGTATAAATGCCTCACGGTCACCATCGCCAACTCGCGTCATCAGGTCGGTAGCGGCCAGCGCAATCACCGAGGCGATACCCCGCGACGAAGCGCCTTTCGAAATCAAAGCATCGAATACGCCT
The DNA here is from genome assembly GCA_035653615.1 of Ktedonobacteraceae bacterium. NCBI lineage: Bacteria > Bacillati > Chloroflexota > Ktedonobacteria > Ktedonobacterales > Ktedonobacteraceae > Ktedonobacteraceae bacterium. The sequence continues at coordinate 184,970 of DASRBN010000033.1, forward strand.
GAGCAAATTTGTGGCGCATCGACATCGCTGAGGATGAGCTTGTGTAGGGGAAGCGCATTTTCGTTCTTCGGCGCAGCCAGGCGCGTGCGATAACTATCGAGGCTATGATGCTCATCGGAAAGAAACGCGCGTACCGTATCGACCCAGGCAGGCTCTTCTGTCGTGATTGGCAGGTGCGGCGCGAGCCAGTGTACGATGTTCGGGACGCGATCCCCCCACTCGACCGCATCCAGTAATTGCGTACCGCGTACCGCGAACATCATTGGATGCCCGGCATTGTGAAAGGTGGTAGAAATACCATCGTATGAACGAATCTGTATCGTCCGGTAATCGGCCCCTGTAGAATAAAGACCCAGCAGCAAACGCTCGACCAGCAAGGGATCATTACCATAAATAGCCTTGTGCATTTCCGAATTGACCGTTTGTCCCTCGGATAGTTCGCCAGGAACGAGCGGGTCCGGGTAATTGGGATGGGCGAAATTTTCTCGCCCGGCGCGCAACTGCGGAATGACCGCCACGGTAGATTGAATCAAAAGCGGAAAAGCGCGTTTCTGGGTTTGCCGCCATTCTTCTCCCAGCGTATATTGAAGCGCAATCAGCCAGCGGCACATCATACTCGCCGCTGCCAGCATAATGGTTGGATGGCCATCGCTATCCCCATGGGCTACGATCATGCCTACGCGCCCTATTAGCTCGCTGGGATCGGCGCCCTGCTCTACAAGCTGGCCGGCAGTATCGATAATCTGGTTAGTATCCCCGGATGCCAGCGCATCCACAAAAGCAGAAATATCGGTATTCAATCCAATTGATGGCATAACTTTTTCAATCCTCCAGGTGGGCACAATAGTGAGTGTCACGGCTGTGCCGGTCGGGGCCGATTGATCGCGCCCACCGCCGATTGATCGGCCCCGCGTCCATTATCGTATTATGTTGTCAAACCCCATAACTCCGCCCTGAAATTATAGATTTCCGGTGCATTCGCATATGTATATCGTGATAGCGCTATGTCTGTTGCAACTCTCGAATAGCGCGTTCGATGCGTGGAATTTCCGCGTATTCCTCATCGAGCAATTTGTATCCTCGCTCCAGGTATAATTCTGCCAGTCTGGCCCCCTTCTCGCTTGGATCAACCGCAGCTGTTATTAGTTCGGTGCTGCGATATTTTTCAGGCAAGGGCGAGGTGATCCGCTGCATGCGCCGCTTCGTATCCTGCAGCAATTGAGTATCGTGTCCCTCAAGCGCGTAACGTGCCACACCTATCAATTTGCCCAGCTCCGCCAGGCGCTGCCGCTCGGTCATCGTTTGTATCAGCAATTCTTCCGCGTCCAGATCATCCAGTGCCTCTTCATCCTCGGCCGGTTCAATAGAGGGAGTGGTAGCAAAAGCCGAAGCGTAGGTCACATAGTATTGTCCATATTCCTGGCATGCCTGCGCTACCAGTTGCATGCGTTGCGGTTCGTCACGCGGATTGACGGTTCCAATTTCGCACAGATCATCATCACGTCGTTCCGCCAGCACCTGCAAATGCTCCAGCGCGCTTCCTTCCTCCAGCATAGGAGGAATGGGCATCACGGGAACATTCGTCGCATCCTGCAGTTCCTCTTGCGATAATTGGGAAGCTAAAAAAGATGGAAGGTATTTTGCAAGAGAGAGCGGTATCGGTGGAACAACGCAATAGGTGGAGAGAATCGTGCGCGAATTATTAGTGCTGCGTGCCACAAAGATGGCGTGCCCCTTTGGTGCCTGTGGATCACCACGCAAGAAACGTATACTCATAACATTTTCCTTCCTGCCATATCATAAGGCGGTTCTCCTCATCGTCCGCCATCAAAATCAGCAACCTATCTTTGCCCTCTAATAATATCCCGTTTCGTCACACATGTACATAGTAGTCATAATCCTTTTCGTACCTGCCTGAGTCGTTTGATCAAATCTTTGTTCGCGCGTATCTCCTCGTCGGTCAAATCTTCCCCGCTGGTCGGGAGCGAATCCTCGTAGGCTTTCAATTGCTGCTCGATTGCTGGCATCCCTGCTATACGCACAAACGATGTGAGAATCGCTCGCCCCTGCTCATCCTCCTGCTGGCGCACCGCTGTAATGATTGCCTGCGTATACAATTCGGCATATTGGTGCAGGAACGTACTCCATTGCTGAGGTGTACTCAACGTCTTGACTACCTGTTCTACCAGCGCGATGGCCTTCCTGAATTCATTCATGGCCGCATTCAGGTCTCCGCGTGCCAGGAAAACGCCGCCGTGTTCATAACGCGCGTCGGATTCGCCCAGCAGTTGCCGCTGTTCCTGATATAGCGTCAATGCCTGGTCAAAGCAATTGAGCGCCTCATCCACTTCATCATTTCCTGCTCGCGCCATTCCCAGTGCCAGCAGGGCATCGGCCTGCCCCACCTGGTCATCGGCCTGCTTGAAGCGCAGGATCGCCCCCTCACAATGCTCAATCGCCTCATCCCATTGTTCCCGTCCCACCAGCGTTTGTCCTACGCCAAGCATTGCGGCAGCATCACCATCAGTGCTCTCGATCAGTTGAAACTGCCGTCCCGCTTCCAGAAATGTTGTCGAGGCTGCTTCAAGATTGCTCTGCGAAAGATATGCGCGAGCCATGCCCAGCAGGGCTTCCGCCGCGTAATATGGCTCCTGTATGCCCTCTGCCTGGTTGTGAGCGTCACTAAAACGCTTTTCGGCCTGCGCGAAATCTCCCTGCGTCAATAGCAATTGACCCTCCACCACCAGCATCAGGGGTACCAGGTGAGCAGCCAGTTCATTCCCTGTGACTATTCGCTGCGCAGTTGCCAGGTATGATTCCGCTTCATCCAGCCTGGCAGTAAGCACTGCCAATCGCGCCCTGCGTGCCGCGGCCTCTGCCACGCCCAAAACATGATCTGGCTCCTTGCTCCGTTCCATGCCCGCCTGGACCTCACTATAATTGCGTTCTGCCTGCGCAACTTTCCCCTGCTTGTAATAAATGTCACCCAAGCCCAGCAGCGCCCGATACTCGACACGAGTGTCAGACAACGCGCGTGCCATGCGATGCGCATCTTCAAAGGTTTGCCTGGCGCGATTCAGAAAGCCTCTCAACCGCTGAATCTCGCCCAATCCAACCGTCGCCTCCGGTTGGCCAAGACGGTATCCCTCCGACTTAAACATGCGCAATGCCCGCTCCATCTGCCCGCTCGCGTAGGAAAGCTGTCCGCGCCGCGCGTTGATCTCACCTAACAGCCGGCTCGCGGAAGCAACTCCCAGACCGGAGTGCATATTCGTGTAATTTTGTTGCGCCTGCTGCGCGCTGATAAGTGCCTGATTAATGTTATTGCGCAGGAAATAAATCTCCGCCAGCCCCAGGTTACAATCAGCCTCTCCTAATTCATATTCTATTAGCCGTGCCGCGTTATAGGCATCGACAAACGTATCCGTCGCCTTATCAAGTTGCAGCTGATCCAGGTAGACGCGCGCTAGCCCCACCAGCCCATCGACGCTACCATATTTATCGCCCATATCATCATAGGCCTGCAATACCTGCTGGTAATCGGCAATCGCTTTATCGAACTGCTCCGTCAGGCGCTCGATATCGGCCAGGCTGCGCCGCGCATCGGCTTCATTGATGCGATCCCTGGCTTTAGCGTAATAAGAGATGGCCTGTGAATAGTGCTCGGCGGCCTGCTCGATGTTCCCCCGTTGAAACTCGATGTGCCCCAGCGCCAGCGTAGCATTACCCTGCCCTCCTGCATCCTCCTGCCCTGTGTATAGATTCCACGCATCTTGATAGGCCTCTTGCGCCCGCTCAAGATGCCCCAACTGGCGCTCAAGGTGTCCCAGCGCCAGCGTACTGGCCGCCTGGCTCAATACACTGCCGGCCTCCCGGTACAGGTTAATCGCTCGCTGGTAACTATTCGCTGCCGCCTCCAACTGATTTTGCTGTCGTTGCACATCCGCCAGCAAATTCCGGCTATCCGCCGCTCGTTTGAAATCATGCAGCAGCCGGAAACGTATCTCCGCATCAGATAGCGCCTCCGCTGCCACATCCAGTTTGCCATCATTGAGGGCAGTAATACCTGTTTGAAAACGATTCTCAGCCGCTTTTGCATCTTCTGTAGTCATGACATCTATCCCTCATAAGAGGAGAATTGCCTCTGCAAGCTCATTCTCTATGTAAATAGTTCTCTTGTTCTCGAAAAATTATGGCGCGTAATAATTGTAGTGCGTCAGGAGAAGAATGTCAAAACGCCCGGTGCTCCCCATATTCTCGATAGGCTTGACAGGACTGCCGTGGTAAGATACTCTACACTAAACGGTCTGGCATCATTTCTCGATTCTGTCAAAAGGGCATCCTTCTGAAAAGATGCCTCCAGTCGTAATATTCATGACATAAGGAGCTACCGCATGTACGAAGACACCTTAGCGAACGTGCCTCTCTTCTCAGGTCTGGACAAGAAAGAATTACGTGAACTCGCGAGAAGCGTCCAGGAACGGACCTATAGCCCTGGCACAGTCATCGTCAAACAAGGCGACACAGGCTCCGGGCTGTATATCATCACCAAAGGTAGAGTGCATATTACCCAGGTCTCCGACCCCGATAGACCTGAAAAAGACCTTGCAACCGCCGGCCCCGGAGAGGTAATCGGCGAAATGGCGCTGTTGGATGACCTGCCACGCTCTGCCACTATGACAGCTGTCGACGAGGTAACAGCCCTGCTGCTCCCTGTCTGGGAATTTCGTACCGCCATGCGCAATTCCCCTGATATCGCTATCAAATTGCTCGCGGTGCTCAGCCGCCGCCTGCGCAATGTCGAAAAGCCAGCTCGTTAAAGTTGTGCAATGGCGTCAATAAGAGACCGGTGATGAGTTTCCACAAATTAGTCGGGCAATGAACGTGGGCCGATAAATCGGCGATGTGTATGGCAAACCGGCCCCTACACCCCGTAGGGGCCGGTTTGCCATACACATCGCCGATTTATCGGCCTCTTACCAGATGCTCTTACCAGGCATTCTCGCAAGAAGTCGTCGTCATCACGCATTATCCCCCGCATATATCCCATCGGACTCCTGCTGGTTGGCCTTCTTGCGGTTGAGCAGCGCCTCTAACTCCTCCAGCATCGTCTCCGCATCGTTAAAGGAGCGGTAGACACTCGCGAAGCGAATATAGGCGATCTTATCCATATGCCGCAATCGCTCCATCACCAGCTCACCAATCGCGCTACTCGAAATCTCCTGCTTCCCCTGGCGATACAGTTCCTGCTCGATCTCCTCAACTGTATTTTCGATCTCACCCATAGGCAGCGGGCGTTTCTCACACGCCTTGCTGATACCCACAAACAGCTTCTGCCGGTCAAAAGCCTCTCGCCTCTGGTCGCGCTTGATCACCATCAACTGCGACTTCTCAACGCGCTCATATGTGCTGAAACGCCCCTTGCACTGCTCGCACTCCCGCCTGCGATGAATAGCATCTCCCACGTCCCGCGAGTCCTTCACGCGCGACTCGGTTCCTCCGCAATATGGACATTTCATACATGCGCTCCCACATCTAGCGTACTTAATAATGGCATTATTGTATCACAGCACGCAATGTGGGAGCGCTTCTTTTCCGCGAACACGGGCAATGTCAAGCAGACACTCTTTGCGCTTCATTCATATCGCCCGCGTTATGCGGTGCCGGCATCGCCTCATCATTCCGCGAGGACATGGAAGCTTGCAGGGTCTTCTTTGCCCTGGTTATACCATCTGGTGGCGTCTTGCCAACATAACCCGACCGCAGACGCGAACCCTCACGCCAGTAGGCGTACCAGTACGGCCCATGTCCCTTCCCCTCGCGACAGGTCTTACACGAAGGCTTGCCGCATTTACGATACTGCAATTGATACGTGATGTGCTGATCCTTTGGTAATTGCGTCATGTGCCGCTTACCCTTCCGCAATTCAATCTGGCACCCGTTCATCTTGCCGTCCTCAACTCATTTCAGCACCGCGGCTTTTTAATGAGAAGAAGCTCTGCCCCTACAGTTTCCCCGGCAGATGAAAAGGAAACGATACTTATTCATGTACGTACCGCTAACAGCATAACATCATTGCATGAACATTTTATGAATCTTTGTGCGAACAAGATGAAACATTGTTCATCTTAATAGCAAGTATACCAGGAAACAAATTGCTTTTCAATGACACATCCTTCATCTTGATCTTCAATGCCCAGGGTACCAGTGTTTCTTTCCCAGCTAACCCCACCATCGAAAGAAGAATGGTATAATAGAGATACACCATTCGCTCATGGGTACATGTTTCCTGAGGAATGGAAAATCACTGTCCCATGCGTTTTGTCTTGTTGTTGGTACGGAAAGCGTCGGCTTCAATCCGGCAAGCAATAGCACCGCAGTACCTTCTGTGAAGTAGTTGTTGCGAGAACTCTAGCCTTTCCAGTCGCCGTCCAGCCAGGACATGGAAAGATGGGCTTCGTCCTACCAGATTGAGCCGGAAGTAGGAGGCAAACCATGCAGATCATTATCAAGGGTAAGCAGATGGAAATCACGCCCCGCTTGCGCCAGTATATCGAGCGTAAGGTAGGGCGGCTCTCCCGTTTTCTTTCTGATAATGCTCGTATAGAGGTCACTGTCACCGAGGAACAAACCCGCAGCGCCCGCGACCGCTACTCGGTACACCTGGCATTGTCCAATAGCGCTCACCCGATTCATAGTGAAGTCAGCGCCGACACAGCCATCAAGGCCTTTGACCTGGTATTGGATAAAGTCAGCGCGCAACTGGGACGTCAAAAGGATCGACAGACCAGTGTGAAGCGCCATCATACCCCCGCTATGAAGATTCTCTCACTGTCGCGCTCTGGGGCACTTACATCTCTGGAAGAAGGCGACCAGGGCGAAGAAAATGAAGAATCTGTTTCGGCTATTACAGAAGAGCATAATGAGGAAATCTGGTCGCAGATCATGGAGATCCGGCGTATTCCCACCAGGCCCATGAATGATCAACAGGTGATAGCGCAGATGGAGGCCCATGGCCTCTCGTTCTACCCCTTTTTTAACCATGAAACGCAGAGTGTCAATGTCATGTATCGTCTTGAAACAGGTGGCTATGGCTTGCTTGTTCCTTCATTAGAACAGGTCGAGTCATAGACCTCACAGACTGGAGGCAGTCTGATCAATCGGCCCCACATCTCCCTCATCGGGGCCGATTCATCGGCCCCTAATATCCCGTAGGGGCCGGGCAGTCCTGTCTGGGGGACAGGCATACCGCGCCCACCGCCGATTGATCGGCCCCGTCCCCAGATTATTTTGTCAAAGCCCGTATCGAGTCCAGCGTGAGGTAGTCCACAAAACGCTCTAGCTAAAGGATGATAACCCCGGAAATCTCTTTAATACAAACCGATTTCAAAACGCCACGGTTCTAGCGGCGGGTCCTCGAATTGTCCCAATGGATCGGCGGCCTGCACAATCAACCTGTGCGCATTTGAAGAGGGCAATGGACGAAAGCGCGCGCTCCCCTGGTACACCGCCGAATTTGCATCTCCCGCAAGCTCTGGCCGCGCCAGTAAAATGCCGCCCCGGTCTCCTGCCCAGCGCATCCCGGTATCATCGCGCAGGAAGAAAATCAACCGTGGCACAAAAGCAAAACCCGCCGCCAGCGGTGGCCGCATCCAGATATAATGCAGCTCGAAATGCTCCTCGTACCACTGCATCTGGTGCAGGAACAGCGTCATATCCCGGTGTTTCTGTTCTATCTCAAGCGTCATTGTCCGTAATGGCCGCTGGCGCGAAACCGAAGGTGCATCTAATGGTAGACTCTGAGGCGCAGCAATCACTACAGGCGGACGCGACGCAAGCTCCAGCGCTTTTGCCGAAAAAGGCGTCGGATCAGACATAATCTCATTACATAATTGCAGACAGGCCTCGCAGATGTAGGCAGCACCTGGGCCGGCTACCATACGCCGGACTTCTGGTGGGCGTTGCCCGCAAAAAGAACAGCGAGCCAGTGACCGATCATAATTCATGTCTACCTTCCTGCTAGATCATTGGTTGACCCTTGCGGTCTCGTCATCTCCGCTCCACATCTATGGAAGCGAGCGCCTGACCAGAACCTGCCGGTTTTGTCAAATCGCTTCTAACGATACCGCAACTATGACGAATGCAATGCAGTAACAGCAGCTTGATATAATCCCAACCGCTCTAACATGGAAGCGTGTGCCTCCCATTCCAGTCTATCATCGAGCGGAGCCAATGGGCCTGGTACTGGCGAGTGCCCGTCAGTCTCAAAAGGCCTGGAACCGTTCTCTTTCCCACCCTCCTGCTCGTACCATTCTTCCTCCGCCCTATCAATCGCACCGTATTTACGAGACAACGCTAATGAGATCAGGTGATCGGCAAAGTGCGGATTTTTAGGCAACAGCGAGCCGTGCAGGTAGGTTCCAAACGTATTCCGGTAAACCGCTCCCTCGGTATGGTCCTCGGCATTATTTCCATAGCCTTTCAGCACTTTCCCTAGCGGCTTAGCCGTTCCGAGATATGTGCGGCCTCCATGATTCTCGAAGCCAACCAGCGTTTTACCGTTCCAACTGATAGCAATATTGCCGATGCAGCGCGCTACCTGCGGCCCTTTGTGGATCGTCCAGGCGTCAAATACGCCCAGGCCCCGCATGTCAGGACCCTCCGCCGGCCGGTAATAATGCGCCAGCAGTTGATATCCTCCGCAAACCGCCAGCACCGGCATATCGTCCTCAATTGCAGCCCACAACCCGATCCCCTTGACCTCATACAAATCTTGCGCCACCGGCGCCTGCTCTTTATCCTGCCCGCCACCGATAAACAACATATCATACTCGTCCGGCGCCAGCGCATCACCGATGCCCAGACCCACGACACGCAGTTCAATATTGCGCAGCTCGCACCTCCGGCGCAACGTTAAGATATTGCCTCGATCACCGTACAAATTCAATTGATCTGGATACAAATGCCCCAGAGTGAGGGAGTAACGAGGCATGGTCTGCTCGTTCATGGGCCTTTCTCCTCCCAGTAATGAGGTGTCAAACCTCGCCGCTCCAATTCACGATGAACTTCTAACAAGCCCGTATACGTTGGCACTATAAACAACGTTTCACCGGCAGGCGCCCGGCTGATGGCCGCATCCAGCGCTTTCGCAATGCCATATTCCCTGAGTTCAATCCCCCCTTGCTGAGTAGTATGGGCGTACCCTTGCGGTCGCCCGCCACTATTTTCTCCCTCCAACCGCTCCCCGCTATTTTCCTCTTCCAGTCGCTCGCCCGCCTCAGAAGACGGCTCATTTTCTGCCGTTGAAATCGCCGGCCCCTTTACGTTTTTCGCCGACCGGATTCGTCTCAGCCTGCGGCGCTCCTTCGCATCCAGGCTTCTGGTAGCCGCGCGCAGAGGTGCAGGTGGCACGATCTTCATCGTGTCCACATCTACTCCTGCGTACTTCAGGCGCAATGCCAGGTCCAATGCGCGCGTTCCCGCAACTGTCAGAGAATCGGTGTGTCCAACTAGGCGCTCAAAATCGACATCCCAGATCCACGAGATATCGCGCCCATCGGCAATATTATCGTTCAGAATGAACAGAACGTGACGCTGCGTACCATCGCTAAACAGCGTGCGCAGCACCTCATTGAATCCGGTAGGATTTTTTGCCAGCAGCAAGCGTAATGTGCGTCCATCGACCTGAACGCGCTCGCCACGTCCAAAAACCGGCTTGAACTGTTCAATGCCCGTGGCTATCGGACTCCAGGAGATTTCTAATGCTTGCGCCACCGCGATTGCCGCCAGCGCATTGTACACATTATATAGCCCCGGCAGCGGAATAACGATTTCTCCCCTGTGTTCTGGCGTCTCAACCTCAACACGCAGCCGGTCTAACCCCTCATTCGCTACTTTCACCGCTCGAACGGAAGGTTGAGGTCGCCCATACCCGCACCCGGGACAGAAATAGTGGCCTAAATGACTATAGAAACGCACGTCGTAGCTGTAATCGGTGCCACAGCGCGAACAGGTGCGCGTATCTAAGGTCTGGTGCCTCTCCGGTACATCTCCAAGATGAAGCTCAGCATCATCGATGCCGAAATACACAACCTTGCCATCAAAATTTCCGTCTAAAACAGCGATGCCCGGATCATCGGCATTCAATACCAACGTCGTGCTATCGGGCAGCATTCGTACAGCCTTTTGCCAGCGGGCCGCGACGCTATCGACTTCGCCGTAGCGATCCAGCTGGTCGCGAAAAAGGTTGTTGAAGACGACCACACGGGGATGTACAGACTCCACAAACTGCGGTACAACAGCCTCGTCAACCTCAAAAACCGAGATTGCCTGTCCCGAACGACGCAGTCTGCCATCCGGCTGGGCGCGAATCACCAGCGCCCCTGCCACGCCGCGCATCAAATTCGAGCCTTCCCGGTTGCGCCACACGCGCAGGCCGGCGTCGCTTAAGATTGCGGCGATGAAGCCGCTGGTCGTCGTTTTCCCATTCGTACCTGTAACCAGTATGCTTCCATAGCGCAATTGTTTCGAAAGATGCCCCACGATATCCGGGTACAGGCGCTGTGCCACCACGCCGGCAATGCTGGTGCCACCACCCAGGTGCAAACGGCGGCTCAACGCGCCCGCCGCTCTTCCACCCAGCACAGCCAGTCCTGCGCGCAATGAACTACGCCGTCGCCTGCTATAACGATGACTTTCAACAGATGTATGATCAACAGAGGACTGTTCTTCCCCTGCGCTGCTTCGCGGTCTTTTGATACGCCCGTCCCTTTTCACCAGGCGTGGCGACTTCTGTTTCCCCATCCTATTCCTCCGTCACGATTTACATTACATAAATCTTATAATTTGCAGCATAGCATGCAGGCGCAAGCTGGTCAAGTAGGCGCGACCCTTGAGGTCGCCCTCCACAAAAAACGCTTTGAGGTCGCCCGCCCATGCCTTTTCCGAGGAATAGATGCTGGACAACCCGTGTTATTCTTGCGTAGAACATTTTGTTGAAATAAACGTGTCATGTAGTAATATGCTGTTTCGCTGTTAAGTTTCAAGGAAGGCGAGCGAAAAATAAGTATTACATCAGGCCTGGTTCGGGTCATTGGTGAAAACAACCCCTTGTCAAGATATGCTATCCTATGCAATGAGCATGGAATATGGATGTGTCGGCGGGGCGAATAAACCACTCGCGGTTTGTTTCGCCCACTCATTAGATCAGGTATAGGGAATGGCTAAGAAACTTGTAATTGTAGAATCTCCGGCGAAAGCCAAAACTATTGAGAAATTTCTGGGGCGCGACTTCGAGGTGCGCGCCTCCATGGGGCATATTATAGATTTGCCCAAAAAGGGCCTTGGAGTAAATACACGCAAAGACTTTACACCACAATATGAAATCATTGAGAAAAAAGATAAGCTGATCAATGAATTGAAAGCGGCCTCCAAACGCGCGGATGAGGTCTACCTGGCGCCCGACCCCGACCGCGAAGGCGAATTCATCGCGTGGTCGCTGAAACACACGCTTGATCTCAAAAATCCACGCCGTGCCGTCTTCAATGAAATCACGAAAGGCGCCGTCCAGGAAGCCATACGCAAGCCTCGTGATATCGATGAAGACCTCTTCAACGCCCAGCAGGCTCGTCGTGTCTTAGACCGCCTTGTCGGCTATAAAATCAGCCCATTGCTCTGGCGGCGCATTCAATCGGGCACCAGCGCCGGGCGCGTTCAGTCCGTGGCTCTGCGACTCATTTGCGACCGTGAGGCCGAGATCCGGGCCTTTGTCCCGGAAGAATATTGGAGCATCATCGCGCTGTTGAGCAAACAGGGGCAGCAAGAACGCTTCGAAGCCAACCTCATCGCGCGCGTCAAAGATATCGCGGCCCTGGGCAGCGAAGACATGGGTTCAGAAGGCGAAGAGCCGGCCAATCCTTCGCTCAATGGCTCAAGCGGCTCGAATGGCGCGCAAAAAGTACGGGCCGAAAAGGGGCGCATCAAAATCGTTTCAAAAGAAGAGGCCGATACCATCCTGGCCGATTTAAAGGGCGCGACCTATACCGTCCTCAAGATTGAGGAGAAGGAGCAGCGCCGCCAGCCATTCCCGCCCTATACCACCAGTACCTTGCAGCAGGATGCCTCGTCCCGCCTCTACTTCAAGCCCAAGAAGACGATGAGCCTGGCACAGCAACTCTACGAGGGCATCGAACTCGGCGAGCGTGGGCATCAAGGTCTCATCACCTACATGCGTACCGACTCGACTCGCATCTCTGAAGAGGCACAGGCCAGGGTCAAGGCGTACATTGGGCAGGAATTTGGCCAGCCATATGTCGGGCAGGGCCGCACCGGGAAGGCTAAAGCTACCACCCAGGATGCCCACGAAGCCATTCGACCGACCGATGTCACGCTGACACCGCAGATCGTCAAGCCGCATCTCTCTGCCGACCAGTTCAAGCTCTATAACCTGATCTGGCGGCGCTTCGTGGCCAGCTTCATGACGCCTGCCGTCTTTGATACCGTGCGTGTAGACATTGTAGCAGCGCAGTATGTCTTTCGCGCTACCGGCTCGCATCTCAAGTTTCCAGGCTTCCTGGCGGTATGGCAGCGTGAAGAGGACGAAAAATTGCTGCCCGCCCTTAAGGTCGATGAAGTACTTGACCTGCGTGAATTGAAGCCGGAGCAGCATTTTACGCAGCCGCCTCCACGCTATACAGAAGCAAGTTTGATCAAGGAGCTTGAGGAGCAGGGCATTGGCCGTCCCAGTACCTATGTACCAATTCTCAGCACCATTCAGGATCGTGGCTATGTCGATCAGGATCAGCGCCGCTTCGTGCCTACCTGGTTAGGCGAGACGGTCAACGAGGTAATGAACAAGCACTTCCCCGACATCGTCGATACCGGTTTCACCGCCGAGATGGAGCGCAAGCTGGACGAAGTCGAAGAGGGCCGCATATCCTGGACAGAATTTTTGCACAGCTTTTATGGTGATTTCAAGGTCTTGATGGAAAAAGCCGAGGCCGAGATGAACCGTGTGCAGAAGCCTGTTGAGGAAATAGATGAACCATGCCCGGAGTGCGGGCGCAACCTTGTCATTCGCACCGGGCGCTTCGGTCGTTTCATCTCCTGTTCGGGCTTCCCCGAATGCCGTTATAGCCGCTCCTTCGTCAATAAAACCGGCGCGTTGTGTCCCGTATGCGGTGGCGACCTGGTAGAGCGTAAGACAAAACAGAAAAAACGTATCTTCTTCGGGTGTAACAATTACCCAACCTGCAATTTTGCCATCTGGGAGCGTCCCGTGCCCGATCTCTGTCCCAGGTGTGGCGGATTGATGGTCATCCCACGCGCCGGGCAGGACCCCGTCTGCTACGCGGAAGTTGTTGCCGTCCAGAAATCAGCTGAGGAGAAACCCAGGCCGGATGGCACAACCACGCGCCGCACCACACGCAAAAAAGCCGAAACCCCAAATCCAGAATCTGAACTGGCCGCAACCGGCTCTGTAGCTACTATTTCCCGCCGTTCCACCTCCAGGACAAAAAAGATGGCTGCCGGGACATCGAGTAATGGGAAGGTTCCCAAATCTACAACACGCAAAGCCAGAACGACGACCTCAACAAGGGGTAGAGCAAAGAAAACGACCGCACGATCTTCTACCGCAAAGAAGAAATCAGAATAGCCCCTTCCACATGTCTTATGGGATAAGCTGCATGTCGTGTGCTATAATCAGGTAGAAGTTAAATGTTTCTCGCTATCGCTACCAGATACTTCTTTGCATTCGAAGGTCGCGAAAAGGCGTTTCTGAACGGGAATGGGGCACCGCGTTCTACTTTAGATGGAGGAAATTCATGCCGCATGCAGTAACGCTCATACCAGGCGATGGCACAGGACCGGAAATCACCGAAGCCACCCGCCGGGTACTTGAGGCTACCGGAGTCCAGTTCACCTGGGACCTGCAGCGTGCCGGGTTGGAAATGTTGGAGAAGCATGGCACCGTCTTACCAGATCAAGTCATCGAATCGATTAAACGCACGAAGGTCGCTTTAAAAGGACCTATCACCACCCCGGTCGGCAAAGGCTCCCGCAGCGCAAATATGGCCCTGCGCAAAAAACTCGATCTCTATGCCAACCTTCGCCCTGCTAAAACCTACCAGGGCTTACGTTCGCGCTATGAAAATATCGATATGATTATTGTTCGTGAGAATACCGAAGACCTCTATGCCGGTGTTGAATTTCAGCGCGGCACTCCCGAACAGCAGGAAATTCTTGAGACCATCGCCCGCACAACGGGAATGCACCTTGACAATGAGTCTGCCATCAGCATCAAATTTATTTCTGTGATGGCGACGCGCCGCATCGTCAAGTTCGCTTTCGAGTATGCGCGCGCGAACGGTCGCCGCAAAGTGACCGCCGTACATAAGGCCAATATCATGCGGTATTCCGATGGCCTCTTCCTTGCTATCGCTCAAGAGGTTGCTAAGGAATATCATGATATCCAGTTTGAGGATCGCATCGTCGATAACATGTGCATGCAACTGGTGCAGAAGCCGGAGCAATACGATGTGCTGGTGCTGCCCAATCTCTACGGCGATATTATTTCTGATCTTTCGGCAGGCCTTATTGGTGGTCTGGGGGTCGCGCCTGGCGCGAACATCGGCAGCCAGTACGCGGTATTCGAGCCGGTACACGGCAGCGCCCCCAAGTATGCGGGTCAGAACAAGGTCAATCCGATGGCGATGATGTTCTCCGGTGTGCTCATGCTCCGCCATCTTTGTGAAAAGAATGCCGCCAATCGCCTGGAGAAAGCCATTGCTCAGGTCATTGCCGAGGGCAAAAATGTTACCTACGATCTCAAGCCGCGCCCGGATGATCCAACCGCTGTGGGAACCTCGCAGGTAGCAGACGCCGTCATCGAAAAATTGCAGAAACTGTAATGCTCCACTGCATACTGCAAGAAAGGACATCTGTTTATGGAACCAATGTCGGTCAACGATATGGTCGCCGATGCGCGTACCCGCATAAAGGGCCTATCTAAGCAGGAGATGGAACGCGAACTTGAGGCGGGCGAGGCTGTCATTATCGATATACGTGATCCCCGCGAGCGCTGGCGTGAAGGTGCAATTCCAGGGGCGAAACACGTCCCGCGCGGCATGCTCGAGTTCTGGGCCGATCCGCAATCCGAGTATCACAAACGTTTTATGGACCCCGAAAAGCGCACGATTCTCTACTGTGCCGGCGGTTTGCGTTCATCATTAGCAGCAGATGTTTTGCAGAAGATGGGCTACAAAGACGTAGCCCATCTGGAAATGGGTTTTGACAGGTGGAAAGCTGAAGGCGGAGCCTGGGAAGAGGTTCCGGTTCCTGAGAATCTGAAGTAGGAACCCGGTATCTTTTCTTCTCATTAAGCCACTTTTGATATTCCCATTATTCAACTCTTTCCTTGCCTAGAGAACCCGCTGTTGTGCGCCACTTGTGACGTGCCTGGATATAGCGCACCGTGCCGGAGCGAGAACGCATCATCACTGACGAAGTGCGCGCACCCCAACCGTAATATTCCACGCCTGCCACCAGCTCCCCGCTCGTTATGCCTGTAGCCGCGAATGAGACATCGTTGCCTTTCACAAGATCATCTGTATCTAGAACCTGGTCGGGGTCAACGCCGTTCTCCCTCAAGCGATCCCGTTCCCGGTTCAGCTCTTGCACCAGGTCAGAGGGACTAAGGTTTCCGCGATCCTTTTCCGTCAAAGGCCAGATCTTGCATTGAATTTCCCCCCCAACGCATTTAATGGCTGCCGCTGCCAGCACCGCTTCAGGGGCGCCTCCGATACCCATCAACACATCAACGCCCGTATAGTCTTCCATAGCGGCTTGAATCGCTGCCGACACGTCGCCATCGCTGATCAGCCGGATGCGCGCTCCAGCCTCTCGAATCTGGCGAATGATATCCTTGTGACGTGGACGATCAAGAATTACAACCGTGACATCATCGATACGAGCGGAACGTACCTTGGCAATACGCTGCAGATTCGTCGCCACCGGAGCATTGATATCGATCACTCCCCTGGCTATCGGGCCAACGGCGATCTTTTCCATATAGTAGACGCCTGGAGGGGCCGAATACATGGTGCCCCGTTCCGCCGTAGCTACAACGGCCAGCGCTCCAGGAAGCCCCAACGCGAGCAGCCGCGTGCCATCAACCGGATCAACAGCCACATCTACGTCCGGTGGTAAGCCATTGCCAACCTGCTCGCCTACGTAAAGCATAGGAGCCTCGTCCTTTTCGCCCTCACCAATCACTACAATACCATTCATATCAACACCATCGAGCGCTTTACGCATGGCATCTACAGCCGCCTGGTCAACTTTCTCCTTATCCCCTTTGCCCATCCAGCGTCCCGCGCTCAATGCAGCCGCCTCGGTGACGCGCACCAGTTCCATGGCGAGATTGCGCTCCCTGGTACCCGACTCCTCAAAACGTGTTTCCGTCATAAATAAGCCATCCTCCTTTGACTTCTGTATGTACTGCTCGGGATCGTCTCTCATTTTTTGTCCTACAAGACGCTAAATAGTTACCTGCCGGCGTCGTACACGACAATGTTCGGCCAACATGATAGCGCGTAGCTTCTCCACCGCCTCTTCAAGATGGCCTTGCCTATTTAAGATGATATAATCGTAGCGATCCTTCTCTGCAAGCTCTAGCTGGGCATCTGCTAATCGTCTCTGGCGCTCCTCTGATGTCTCGGTCTTGCGTTCATCCAACCTCTGCGCAAGCTCCTCCATCGATTCAGGGGCTAGAAAGATGAAAATTGCATCCGGCACCTTGCGTCGCACTGTAGCAGCGCCCTGCACATCGATTTTCAGCAGCACATCCTTGCCTGCTTGTAGAGTGTCCCGGATGGGCTTTCGTGGCTGCCCATACCAATTCCCATGCACTTTTGCATATTCCAGCAGTTCATCATTCGCTACCATGCGATTGAACGTCTCTTGATCGACAAAATGATACGGATTGCCCTCACTCTCTCCCAGGCGAGGACGACGTGTCGTAATGGAAGAAACAACGTAAAAATCCATTCCCTGTTCTTTAAGCGTCTTGATAACTGTGTCTTTTCCGGTACCGGAAGGAGCTGAAAGCACAAAGAGCAATCCCTGGTAGTTCGGGGGCTGTGAAGCTCCCTGTTGGGAAATCAATCGCTCCGCGTTCAATTGCATGCAACTTTCCTTCTCTAATGGAGATGTTACGAACTACAACACCGGTATACGAAAGGCCTACTCTTTGCTATACTATCCTTTCAGCCGGGTAGGAAACACGTAGGAGCATTTGACACCTGCATATTATGATAAGTGCGGTAACAAAAGAGAAAAAATCCCCAAAGGACTCTTAAGAACTGCTCCTATCAGTATTGTACAACACACACCTGTAACTTGTGTAGGCAGGGTTTTAATAGAAAGTCAGGAACCACTCTATGTATGTCGATGCCATAACACTTGCGGCAGTCGTCGACGAATGGCATATGTTGCTTTTAGGCGCGCGGATAGATACGATTATCCAGCCAACAGAGCACTCTATTGCCCTGCAATGCTATGTGTCCGCACGGGAGGGACAGGCCGGTCGGAATCACTGGCTCTATCTATCAGCTCACCCGCAACTGGCCCGTGCGCACCTTACCACCCGCAAGCCCGCAAAAATTTCTAGCGAGCCGCCGGCTTTTGTCATGCTGCTGCGCAAATATCTGGAGGGCAGTCGCATCGAATCGATTTCCCAACCGCGTTGGGAGCGTGTGCTGGAAATTGTCGCCGGCCATCGTAGCGCTGAAAGCGAAGAGCGCACCCGCAGCCGTCTCATCATCGAAATCATGGGCCGCACCAGCAATATCATTCTTTGCGATGAGCAAGGAATGATTCTTGGCAGTCTCAAACATGTAGGGCCTGATATTAATCGCTATCGCATCATCGCCGCCAACGTGCAGTATGTTCCACCCCCAGCGCAGACGCGTACATTCGCGGACCAGGTGCTGCCTCGCCTCGATCCAACCACGATCACCGCCGCTCAACTGGCTATACTCGTGGTAGAAGAGCCTGCCGAACCACCGGCCGCACCTGCGAAAAAGGGACGTTCGCGCCCGCAGGAGCAACAAAAGCTCTGGCAACTTCTCATCAGGAACCTGCTCGGCTTCAGTCCCCTCGTCGCGCGGGAAGCCGTCTATCGTGCGACCGGAGATTCGGAATCTTCGCTCGACATCTCAGAAAACACCTGGGAAGAGTTAGCCCGCAACACGCGTGAACTGGCCTCGCTCTATGATACCCACGCCTGGAAACCACAACTCGTGGAGCGCCTGGACGGGGATTCCAGCACCTCACCGGCATTTCCTATAGCCTTTGCCCCTTATGCGCTGGAGCAGTATGCCGCAATGCCAGGAGCGCGCATACGTACTTCGCCATCCATCAACATCATCATCGACGAATATTACGCGGGCGCGGAATGGCGCGATGCTATGGAGAGCGTGCGTTCTCCAATACGAAAAGTCCTGCAAACGCAGCGCGAGCGCACTATTCGCAAGGCCCAATTGCTGCAACACGAGCTGGCCGCGGCTGAGGAAGCGAATACCTATCGCCTGCACGCTGAATTGCTGCTGGCCTATCAACATGAAATAACGCGGGGACAAACAAGCGTCACCGTGCAAAACTATTTTGATGATCAGGCCGCCGAGGTAACAATTCCGCTTGATCCGCGTTTTGATGCCGTGGGCAACGCTAATCGCCTGTTCAACAAATATCATAAACTGCGCCGGGGACTTGCCCTCGTTCCAGGTCAGATCGAACAGAATGCCGCGGAACTGGCAACCATCGAGCAGTTGCTAGCCGACCTGGCGCTGGCAGAGACGCCGGCTGAAGTCGCGCTCGTTAAAGTCGAGGTGCAGGCAGCCGGCTACATGCGCGGCGCGAAAATGGGGAAATCGCCTGCCGCAGGTTCTCCGGGCAAACAGGCGAAGAAAGGGAAATCTGGCAAACATGCGAAAGGGAAACCCGTTCTACCCGGCGGCGGCATCCCCTTGCACGTACAGAGCCGCGATGGATTCACCATCTTGATCGGCAAAAACAGCCGCCAGAACGAGGAAGTGACTTTCCACCAGGCCTCGGCAAACGATATCTGGCTTCATGCCCGCGGCGTCCCTGGGTCGCATGTAATCATCAAAGCAACTGGACGCGATGTTCCTCGTAGCACCATAGAGCAGGCAGCAAGCCTCGCTGCCTGGTACAGCCAGGCGCGTGGCAGCACCAGTGTTCCCGTTGATTATACCTTGCAGCGCCATGTGCGCCATATGAAAGGCGGCGGACCGGGAATGGTCATTTACGAGCGCGAGAGAACCTTATATGCCGAACCATCATCTCTCGCGCGATGACGCGATGCCCATTTCCTCGCGGTACTTCGTCACTGTGCGGCGGGCCACCGGTATCCCGCGCGCGGTGAGCAGGCGCGCCAGTTCATCATCGCTCAGGCGGTGTTTCGGTTCCTCGGACGCAATCAACTCGCGCAGTACATCTTTCACGCCCAGCGAACCATCGAAGAAATCCGCGACAGGTATCAGGCGACCATTTGGCAGCAGCGCGTACTTATTCGCCGTTGTCCGGCTGACCGTCCCTTCATCCAGATTCAGGCGTGAAGCGACTTCCGCCCGCGTCAGCGGCCGTAGATAGCGCACACCCTTCTCGAGAAACTCGCGTTGATAATCGACAATCAGTTCCGCTACCCGCTTCAGGGTACGCCAGCGGCGATGCATGCAATCGATGAAAAACCTGGCTCGATCCGCGTTCTGGCGTAAGTAATGGCGCACTTCATCGCTTTCCGCGTTGCTGTTCAAGTATAACGGCTGCGTGCCGTAACCCGCGCCGATCTGAAAACCGTAGCGTTTCTCCTCGATCAATTCTACCTCAAAGCCCGCTTCGCCTTTGCGGATGATGATATCGGGGCGAATATATGAAGCAAATGTAGGGACAGTGCCTCGTGCCTGTCCGGGCAGAGCAGCGTCAAATGCGTGCGCCGGAAACGGATGAAGCGAACTGCGAATGTACAATGCTGCCTGCCTGATCTCTTCTTCCGTCACTTTCAGAGCGCGAGCGACCTCGCTGAACTGGTTGCGGCCCAGCCGGTCTAAATAATCCTCAATCAGCACTTTTGCCAATGGATGCGGCTCTTCCTGCTCGCTGATCGCCTGCAGTTGGATCAGCAGGCATTCGCGCAGGTTTCGCGCCCCAATGCCGGTCGGCTCCAGCGTTTGCAACTGGCTAAGTACATATTCGACACGCTCCACGGGAACCTCTAACAACCCGGCAATCTCTTCCACGCTCACTTCCAGGTAGCCGCGTTCATTCAAATTACCCACCAGTTGCTCAGCGATCTCGATATCATCCGGTGTAACAAGCGCCTCCAGTTGTTGCAGCAGCACTTCCGCCAGTGTCTGGCTCATGGGGATGCGTGCCAGTGGGTCAAATTCGTCCTCGTCATCACTCTCAAATGCCGCATAATCGGAAATATCGTAGGGATGATACTCGCCCCATTGCTGCTCGCCCTGAAGTTCATCGCCAGGCAGCGTCTCTGGCGCCGGAAAAGATGGTTCCGTGGGCTGCGTGTAATGCCCGCAAGAGGCACAGGCAGGTCCTTGTACCAGCGAGCCGCAAAAAAGGCATACCCGGTGTTCAATCACCTCAATCGCCGGATTCTCCATCTGTTCCTGCGCCACCGCCCGCTCTATTTCCTCCGCGGAAAGCTGCAACATTGTACTCGAGGTAATCAGCCGCGCGCTCACTCGCAGCACGTGATCTGGTTTTTGTGTCGGTTCCAGTCGCATGTATCTCTCCCCTCCTATCACTAAATCCACCCGCGACTAAGCAGGGCATTGTACGCCGCCTCCTGTTCTGCTGCCTGTTTATTGCGCCCATGCCCTCTGCCCGCCACCTGCGAGCCTAGCATGACTTCTACAGTAAACTCCCGGTCGTGCGATGGCCCCTCCTGGCTAACCAGGCGATACGAAGGGGTGATACCGTCACGCGCCTGTGCCAGCTCCTGAAATAAGGACTTGTTGTCCTTAAACAGGCGTTTCTGCACAATAGTATGTGCCAGGGGCTCCAATCGAGGCAGCAGGAAATCGCGCGCCACCTCTATACCCTGGTCAAGATAGATAGCGCCCAGAACCGATTCAAAAGCAGCTGCCAGGACACGTTGTCCTCCACCACTGTGCTGCTCTCCCCGGCCCATCAGCAAATAATTCCCCAGCTGCATCTCGCGTGCGAAGCTCGCCAGCGTATCTCTTTTTACCAGGATCGCTCGTATATCGCTCAATTCCCCCTCGCTCAACTCTGGAAAAGTCCGGTACAGGAAATCCGCGCTAACGAAAGCCAGGATAGAGTCGCCCAGGAACTCTAACCGTTCATTCGAACTCAGTCCCGCGCCCGCCGTTTCAAAAATATATGATCGATGCGTCAGGGCCAGTTGCAAAAGCTGCGGATTTCCAAAATGTACGCCCAGAGCCTCTTCCAGCGCTTCATTCATCGCAATACCTCCAGAACCACCTGTGTCACATCCTCTGCTCGTCCTATCACCTGGCCTATGCGCCAGAATTGCGCGCCCGTCGTTCCATCCCGCCGTATCGACTCCCATGCCTCTGCACTCACGGCAGCAAAAAGGCCGCCGGACGTTTGGGGATCCCATAAAATCTCGCGCTCGAAACCATCCACGCCCTCATCAATATGTACATGAGGAGCAAGATACGTTTCATTGCGGTGCGCGCCGCCCGTAATGCATCCCAATTCGGCATAATGCCGTGCGTGAGGAAGTACAGGCAGCGCATCAAATTGGAATCGCATATTGGTAAGACTTTGTATTGCCATCTCCCAGGCATGCCCCAGCAAGCCAAAACCGGTAATATCGGTAACGGCATGCACGCCTGGACGCAGAAGCGCACGCGCGGCATCGCGATTCAATTGCATCATCGATTGCAGGGCCGCTTCAAGATCGCCCTCCTCAACCTCGTCGCGTTTGTGCGCGGTGGTAATCAAGCCCGTCCCCAACGGCTTGCTGAGAATAAGCACATCCCCAGGCTGCGCTCCACCCTTGGTCAGTATGGCGTTGGGGTGAACAATGCCGGTCACCGCCAGGCCATATTTTGGCTCCTTATCGGAAATGGTATGTCCGCCGGCAATCACTGCCCCTGCTCGTGCTACCGTATCCGCGCCCCCGCGCAGGATTTCGCTCAGGATGCCTGGGGCGAGATTATCGGGCCATGCCACCAGGTTAATCGCCATCAGCGGCGAACCGCCCATCGCGTAGACATCGCTCAGCGCGTTGGCAGCAGCAATCGACCCGAAGGCATAGGGGTCATCTACCACCGGCGGAAAGAAATCCGCGGTGCTGATAACAGCCTGCGCCTCGTTGAGGCAATATACAGCAGCGTCGTCAATGGCATTCAGCCCCACCAGCAATTCGGGTGGTGCCGCGTGTGCAATCAATGGTCGCAGAACCTGCGCCAGGGCCTCCGGCCCCATTTTAGACGCTCAGCCGGCGCAACTTGCCAGTGATGTCAGCCGAATTTGCCGACCTGTGGACATAGGTATCCTCTGATCTCTCTAGCTCAGGTAACGAAAAAGAGTATGACAAATCACGTACCGGTACCGTATTTGTAACGCCATTGTAGCGCGTCGAAAGCCTGAACGTCAATGTGTGTTGGTTATGCTGTTTTGCTGTGTTTTACTCTCGACAGCAATACCTCCACTATGCTACACTGCAATCACGCTCGAACAAACAGGAAGACGCGATTCACTTGCGGCAGCATATACATTAGTATCCCTGGCTTTTGGCAAAGAGAACAGAACTGAGCAAGATTGGCTCTTAAGGAGGGTCAGTAATATGGATGATGTACTACGTGAGACACCTGTCTACCAGGAAATGACTCGATGGGCGCGAGAGGAAGGCCTGGAACAAGGGTTTGAGAAAGGTCTTGAGAAAGGTCTTGAGAAAGGTCGTCACGATGGCTTGCAGCAAGCTCTTCTCGCTATCCTGGCAGAACGTTTCCCAAAACTCATACGCCTGGCAAAGAGACAATTGGCAATGATAGATACGCCCGAAGTTCTACAGCTTTTAATCGTCAAGATGAGTATTGCTCAAACCCTGGAAGAGGCGAAACAATACCTGCTCGAAGCGGATGAAGATGAAGAGGAATAATACTTCACTAGACTTGTGTTCACCTGTATGGTACCCTTAAGAAGGTGGGTTTGAGTAAGACAGGCAATCACGGGTCGCAAGGCCCGAGGAAAGTCCGAACTCCACAGAGCAGGATGCTGGATAACGGCCAGTGAGGGTGACCTCAAGGAAAGTGCAACAGAAACATACCGCCCGGCACCAGAAAGAAAAAGGTGCAATTCAATGCATCTATGCCGGGTAAGGGCGAAATGGTGAGGTAAGAGCTCACCAGCAGCCGGGTGACCGGCTGGCTGGGCAAACCCCATCCGGAGCAAGACCAAATAGAGGGGATA
This sequence comes from Ktedonobacteraceae bacterium, assembly GCA_035653615.1. Lineage (NCBI taxonomy): Bacteria > Bacillati > Chloroflexota > Ktedonobacteria > Ktedonobacterales > Ktedonobacteraceae > Ktedonobacteraceae bacterium. The sequence continues at coordinate 208,472 of DASRBN010000033.1, forward strand.
GCGCGCCACACGTTGGTACGCTTGCAGGTTGCTCGCCTGTCAACCCTCGGGTTGGTCGCTTGAGGCGTTGGGTAACTAACGTCCTAGAGAGATGATTGCCACCTGCACCGTCGTAAGGCGCGCAGGTACAGAATTCGGCTTATGGCTTGCTCAAACCCACCCACCCACATCGCTATCAATAAAAATAACCTGGAAGTCACAGAGGTCTCTTAAACAACCTCCCCGGCTCCCAGGTTATCTGTGTCCCGATCTATTTACAAGCAGCTTACTTGCTCAGGCGATCATGTTCAACCAGCCAGCGAATGAAATCCAGACGATGTTTTTCCTCCACCATCTCGCGATACTCGACCTGCTCGCTCACATGGTTTTTCATGAAAATGATTCGTGTCGCTTCTATTTCAGAAAATCCCTTTGAAAGCAAACGCTCAAAGTCTGCGTTATCTGTCGTATAAACGTGATCCGACATAAATCCAATGCTCCCTCTATCATACATAAAGGAACGACCTAAGAACCAAACCCGCGCAGACGACTGGTAGCCTCTTTGTTAAGTACACGCTGCCAGGCGCCTGCAAGATGCACTTCCGGCTTAGAAGTCGATTAATATATTCCACCGCTTGTATGAGAAGTCTCCAAGGTTACGCCTTTGTAGAGACTTGTATCCCTCCTCACTACTTAACAACTTCTTTTTGGAAGCAGAAATTCCGGTCTCCCTCCGCCTGCTCTCTCGAACAAGTGGGTGGAATTCCCCGGACCTCTTTGTCGAACAGGGAGACAAATCAAGGTATATTAGACCAGATTTTCTCGGATGCATTTCTTTCTATACTCATATATACGAACTGAGCCTCAAAAAGTGACGGGTTTTTCCCCCCTCTGTAGAATGAGAAGAGAATATGTTACTGACTATTATAAGGAAGTGCTTCGTCAAATGCCAGGCTCATCAGATTCGCACAATCAACATGTGATCATTATCACAAGACCGCGGGAACAGCGAGAAAACAATAGAAATCAACATCCTGTCCTATCCGGAGTTCTCACCGTTTTGCTGGCAGTTGCGTCCATAGCCGCTCTCTGGCATATCTTCATCATCACGCGGCAGACCGGCGCAGTGAATCCTCCTGCCAACTGCCTGCAATTGATACGTACAACAGACTATACCCAGCTGGTACATTTGCAAACGCAGTCACAGGAAATGGAAGCAGTGCAATTCATCGACCAGGTTGTGGGTGGCCAACCGGCGGCGCTCGTCCAGGTAACGAACCAGAACGCCGGGCATACGCTCGATGTCTATGTCTATGGCTGCGTCATGCAGAAGCAACATCCCCGGCTCGCAGCGTTATTTACGCAACATGGCCTGGTTCAAGGAACCGTATCCATCAGTCAAACAAACACCTTGATCACAAGCGCCCTCGATACCTCTCTACCCGCGGCTAGTAGCGCGCTTTTGCAGCCATTGCAACAGAACGTCTATCGCGAATATGCCTGGCATAACGGAACGTTTATCCAGGTACGTTTCCCCGGCCTCTACCCGGTTGCCAGCAGCAGCGAAGCAATGGCATTGCAGCAGGAAGCCGACAATGGACAATCATTGCCCTGGTCTGACCCGCTTGCTACTGCTGAGCAGATGGCGCGCGATATTTTTAAATGGCCGCTCATCAGTACTCAAGATAGTGTGCTGAGCAACGATGGCATGACTGCCCAGGTACAATTAGTGCAGCAGAGTCCGCCGCTACAGGTCACAGTTACCTTGAAGCGACTCGTTCAGCACGATAACAAGGGCCTCTGGTTTGTAACAGCAGCAAAAACCTCCGGTCTTACCCTGGATCAAGCCAGTTTTGATATGCCCCTTACTTCTCCCCTCCAGCTTCACGGAACCGGAGTCCTGGTGGATGGTCAAACTACTATCCAACTTTTCGATCATACCTTGTCGCCCATAGCCACCACTAATGCCCAATTACATGTCAATCCCGACGGCACCTATACATGCACGCTCGCTTATGCGAGTATAGCGCACGCTCAGCAGGGCCTGCTGCTGATCCAATCTCTTCCGACCCAGGCGAACTATAGTATCGAGCCGGGTCAATTGCTGCTAGTGGGAGTTATTCTGGGATAGTCCATCCCACTCGACGCCATCCCATCTCCCTTGATATAATGTGCAGAGAAAACAAAACCCTGCTCAGGCTAGATGGGGAGAAATATGTCATTATTTCCGGCAACAGGCGGCAATCTCATCATCGGGCAATCCGGTGGGGCAACGGCCGTCATCAACGCCAGCCTTGTCGGAGCATATGAGGCTGCGCTGGCTGAAGAGCGCATCGAAAGTATTTACGGCATGCTCTATGGCGTCCAGGGATTATTACAAGAACAGATCGTAGACCTGCGCGCCGAATCAAACCAGGTATGGCCCGCGCTGCTTCATACGCCCTCGGCTGCCCTTGGCACCTGCCGCTACAAGCTGCAAGACCATGATGCCGGACACATCATCGACATTTTGCGCCGCTACGATATCCACTCTATGCTCTATATCGGCGGCAACGATTCCGCCGACACTGCCCATCAACTGGCTCTGGCCGCCCGCCATGCCGGTTACGATTTGCAGGCCATCAGCGTCCCCAAAACCATCGATAACGATCTACCGGCTACCGATCATTGCCCCGGCTACGGCAGCGCGGCCCGCTTCCTTGCCCTGGCGACGATGGATTCGACCATGAATACGATTTCCATTCCGTGGCATTATCCGGTCAAAGTCATAGAAACGATGGGGCGTGATGCGGGTTGGCTTGCCGCCTCCTCAGCCCTGGGGAAGCGCGATGAAGACGACGCGCCGCATATTATTCTCGTCCCCGAACAGCGTTTCAATGCCGATCGCTTTCTTGAGCAGGTTGAGCAGGTATATCGCCGCGTAGGATACGTTGTCGTAGTCGCCGCGGAGACCATTCGCGATGAACAGGGGCAGCAATTAGGCGCCATCAACCAGGCAGGAACAGATGCCTTTAACCATCCCTTGCTCAGCGGAACGGCGGAGTACCTGGTAGAGCTGGTCAAGCAGCATCTCAAGCTACGTGCCCGCTTCGACAAACCCGGCGACCTGCAACGCATGGCCTCTTTTGCCGTCTCACAAACCGATCTCGAAGAGGCGTACCTGGTAGGAAAAATGGGCGTACAGGCGCTTTTGGCCGGCGAAAGCGATAAAATGGTAACGCTGGTACGTCACACAGAGCCGGCATACCATTGCTCAACGGGATTAGCAGACCTGGCCCAGATCGCCAACGCCCAGAAGCTGTTACCCGATAACTTCCTGGACGAAAGCAGGACGATGGTAACGCGGGCCTTTTACGAGTACGCGTCACCGTTGATCGGCGAACCGCTGCCGCAGTATACGCGATTGCGAAAAATAGGAGTAACTAAATGACAGGTCTCAAACGAGCCATCGTAGTCGTTCTTGATGGTGTCGGCGCGGGAGCTAATCCTGACGCTCATGCCTATGGCGATGATGGTGCCAGCTCGCTCGAACACTGCGCTCAGGCCATCGGCGGGCTGGAGTTGCCCAACCTGGGACAAATCGGCATCGGCAACATCACACCCATCCTGGGTACGCCACCGGTCGAACATGCCAGGGGAGCATATGGGCGCATGACCGAGGCAGCCGCCGGCAAGGACAGCACCACAGGCCATTGGGAGATGATGGGCGTCATCCTCCGCAAACCTCTTCCTACCTATCCGCATGGATTTCCTGCGGACCTTGTGGAGCGCTTCGAACAGGCTATAGGTCGCAAAGTCCTCGGCAATAAGCCGGCTTCGGGTACGGAGATCATCAAGGAACTGGGTGAAGAGCATCTTCGCACCGGTCGCCCCATCCTCTATACCTCGGCGGACAGCGTTTTTCAGCTCGCGGCGCACCAGGAAGTTATTCCACTTCCCGAACTGTATCATATGTGTGAAGTCGCACGTGCTATGCTTACCGGAGAACATGCCGTTGGGCGCGTCATAGCTCGTCCATTTATCGGCACACCTGGTAATTTTACTCGTACAGAACATCGACGTGATTTCTCGCTCGCGCCGCCAGGAACAACACTGCTCGACGTGCTGAAGGAAAGCGGCAAAGAGGTCATCGGCATCGGCAAGATCGAAGACCTCTTTGCCGGGCGTGGCCTCACGCAGCGCGATCATACCGAAACGAATCGTGATGGTATGGCCGCGACACTTCGCTGGCTGGAACGAGACTTCACCGGTCTGCTCTTTGTCAATCTGGTAGAATTTGATATGCTGTGGGGCCATCGCCGTGATAGCCAGGGCTATGCGCAGGCGCTGCGGGATGTCGATGCCTGGTTCGCGCAGGTGCAGCAGCTGATGAGGCCGGGTGATGCCATATTCTTCACCGCCGATCATGGCGTAGACCCGACCTATCGCGGCACCGATCATACACGCGAACACGTGCCACTCCTTGCCTACGGGGAACCTGTACGCGCGGGAGTAAATCTCGGTGTTCGTTCGACCTACGCGGACCTTGGCCAGACACTCGCTCACGCCTTTCACGTCGAACCACTCGCCGCCGGCACAAGTTTTGCCGGCGATATTGGATTGGCCTGACCCGGCCCATCCACTCCACGGCAGGGATATTACTAGAGAAAAAATATTATGACTGAGGTACAACGAAACGACACTTATCCGGTTTTACATGGGGAGCGCGTCTATTTACGCCGTCCCAGGATGCAGGACGCGCAGTATGTTTTTCATTGGGAGCGCGACGACGTAGTCTGGCGCTACGATCCCCGCCGTCCCTACTCACAAAACATGCGCGAATTTCTACCCGTTTTTGAGCGCAATTATGTGCAGGGCAACGGGCGGCAATTCTGGTTCATCATCGAAGATGAGCAACATATCCCCATTGGTACCATCACCTATTTCAATATCGATTATCGCCTCGGCCAGGTTGAAGTAGGGCTGGGATTGGGAGATCGCTCACGCTGGGGCAAGGGTTATGGCCCGGAAGCTATCCGCACCCTGGTCGCCTATCTTTTCACCCTGCCCGGCATCGCCCGTATCTACGCGGAAACTGCCCTGGCTAATCATCCGGCACGCCGTGCTTTCGCCAAGGCCCATTTTACGGAAGTTGGCCAGATTTATGACCCGCGCAGCACCGGCGAACCCTGGATACTTTTAGAAATTTGGAAAAGGGAGTATTACTCTAGGAAATGAATACGCCTAATGTAAAAATCGATCCTGGCATTTTCGGCGCGTATGATGTACGCGGCATTTATGGCCAGGATATGAATGAAGAGGTCGCCTATCGCATTGCGCGAGCCGCTGCCCAGTATCTGCAAGTGCCTGCAATCGCTGTCGGGCGTGATATGCGGCTTTCATCACCTCAACTGGCTGCCGCTATCACACAAGGCATCATCGATCAGGGCATCGATGCCATTGATCTTGGCATGACGACCACGGATGAGCTATATTTCGCGGTCGGCAACTTCAATTACCCTGCCGGTATCATGATTACCGCTTCGCACAATCCTCCTGAATACAACGGCATGAAATTGTGCCGCGCGCAGGCCGCCCCCATCAGCATGGCAACCGGCCTTTCCGATATCCGCGACCTGGCCATGCACGGCAATTTCGCTGAACCTGAGCACAAGGGGCGCGTCATACAGCGAGATGTCCTTGATGACTACGTCAAACATGCGCTTTCATTTATCGATGTGAGCAAGATCAAGCCCCTCAAAGTGGCCATTGATGCTGGAAACGGCATGGCAGGTATGGTCATTCCCCGTGTCTTTCAATACCTTCCCTGCACGCTCATCCCATTGTATTTTGAACTGGATGGCAGCTTTCCCAATCACCCCGCCAGTCCGATTGAGCCGCAGAACATGGTAGATTTGCAGCGCAAAGTACGGGAGACCAGCGCCGATCTTGGCGCTGCCTTTGACGGGGACGCCGACCGCATGTTCCTGGTAGATGAACATGGCAATCTCGTAGATAGCTCCATGGTGACGGCTATCGTGTCGGAAAGCCTGCTGCATAAGCATCCCGGCGCCAGCATCCTCTACAACCTGATTGTCTCCAAAAGCGTACCCGAACTCATCACCAGGCTCGGTGGCAAGGCCATACGTACCCGCGTCGGCCACTCCTTTATCAAGGCCGAAATGCGCAAAACAAACGCCATCTTCGGCGGTGAGCATTCCGGGCATTTCTATTTTCGTGATAACTGGTACGCCGACTCCGGTCTCATTGCTTTCCTGGTCGCGTTGGAACTGGTCTCCATCGAAGGAAAACCCCTTTCGGAATTGCTCGTACCCCTCGATCAATGGGTGCGCAGTGGCGAGATCAACAGCCGCGTCAGCGATGTAAAGGGCAAGCTGGATGCCCTCGAGCAGCGCTATGGGAAAGAAGCAAAAAGCGTGGATTACATGGACGGCATCACAGTAGAATACGAGAACTGGTGGTTCAACGTGCGTCCGTCCAACACTGAGCCGATGTTGCGCCTCAATGTCGAGGCTAAAGACAGGGCATTGATGGAGCAGAAACGCGATGAACTACTCGCCTTCATCCGCGGGTAAGGCAGTTGGATTGGAGGGCGACCACCAGCGCCCGCCCCTACTATGACACGCCTCTGCTCGGTCATGCTCACGTTATCATAGTAAGGGCGGACCCTGGTGGTCGCCCTCTCGATGTCCACCCGTCAAGAATTGGGATGATTCATGTTGTCTGTAACCAACTTTCACCGGCTCAAATTTAGCTTGCCTCTCGTTTTTTCTCATTTTATATGGTACTCTCTTACTGATTCGTAACAATAGTTTCATCGTTTTTGAGGCTGAAAGGCAGAGCCATATTTCCATAAAATCTTGATTGCGCAACTATTGAGGAGCCGGGAAAGAGATGCCAGCAGATCGAGAATCACAGATGGCTCAAATTCTGCGCTTTGAGCAGCAATTTGAGCGCCTTCAACAAAAATATAACCGCCTGGAAGCACGCCGGACGCAAATACAGCAGCAACTGGGTCGCCTGGAGCAGCAGTATAATAAACTGGAAGCAAGCATCGACAAGCGTCAACAGCAGTTGGAACGCATCATGAAACAACAGACCTCCCTCTTAAGGGAACAACAACAGTTGGAACAACTCATTACATTGTTAAAAGAGCAGCATAAAAATGAGACAGAATAATGTAACCATTGTTTCGTTGGTAAAAGATAGGATGCTATAGAGACCATTATTTTAAGCGGAGCCAGATTCTCAAAAATCCTTTTTCACTTATTATCCATCTCAAATGCAAATGGTATATCCTTCATCACGCTCAACAAATACGTCCATACAACCAGGCTTTTTAAAGCCGCCGGCAAAGCATCTCTCTGCCCGCTTGATCTACTCATCTTTTAACGCTTCGGTGCTATGGAGATAGGTCTCCCCACGAAAGAAAGCTCGCTAACTATCAATAATCTAATTTGGAGTACGATATTGCTCAGTAATATCTACTATATTATGATGTGCTTATTCACTCATTAAAGTAAGCCTGCCTAAAAAGAGTAGAAAATCTATTGCATATTACCCAAAATTATGTTATAACTTCTTAGGGTTTCTACGGAAAAAGTTGTGGGATTCCATAGAAAAAATCCAGAAAACTACCTAGAAAAACATCGCTGTCTTTCTAGGGGAAAATCCGCTTCCTGGGGAAGGAGCACGATTACGCAAAGTTTTGTCTCGCTTTGAGAATCCGGCTCATTGCCAGGAAGTCAGTTCTTGCGAACAACCCTTAGAGTAACGTTGGGTATTCTCTAATCAGGGCATCAGCTAGCAACGTAAAGGATAGATTATGTCTCACCTTGGACTTGAACACGAATCTGCCACAGAATTCGCGATCTCAGGAGCTTCGACCTTGTCCGAAAAAGCACTCACCATTTTAGTGGTAGACGATCATGTGCTGATTCGTCAGGCAATTAGCCATATACTTGTTGCTCAGCTAGAGATAGAGCGCGTCGTGGCCGCTCAGGACTATGTTGAAGCAAGAGAATTGGCGGCAAAGCTCCAGCCCGATATTATCTGGCTTGATATGCGAATCAATCATTCTAACAGTATTTCAGAAATAGGCCGCCTACGAAGAATTTCTCCCTCATCCAGCATCATCGTCTTAGCAGATCAAGAGGACGAACACGAAGCCTTTGCCGCCATCATGGCAGGCGCGCAGGGCTATCGTTCTAAGCAGGACCTTGATGAAGGTGAAGTAATGGCATCCATTCATATGATCCGCCGCGGAGAATTCGTCTTGCGCCCGTCGCTGGCCGCGCTTGTCGTTCATCGCTTGCGAGCTGCCGCCTTGCCATTATGGGGATCGGAAAGCAATCATGGAAGCCATCCATTGATGCGCAACACCGAATTTAACGGATTGGCACATCTCACAGCGCGCGAACGTGAAGTACTCCAGCTAATCAGTCAGGGATATCGCGATCGCGATATCGCTGAAGGGTTGCATATTTCTGAAAAAACCGTTCAAAAGCACGTTCAAAGCATCCTGAACAAACTTGGCGCTCAGAATCGTACCGAAGCCGCATATCTCATCCATCGCCAGTCCTTCACCTGATCTATGGTGAAAAGCAAACGGGAGCGCGGTAGAACTACGGCAGTTCTATCATGCCCCCGTTTGCTTTATGAAGGTCATCTACGTAAAATTCCCTACGTACTTTTCACTCTACAGCAATTCTCCTTTCCTTAGTATCCACTCAGAAAAATCAAGCGAGGAAATCTGGCGCAAAGTTTCGTACTTTCAAGGTTGTTCCAGTCTCTATCTCTTGATAAGCTATCTTTATAAATATGTGAAAATTCATAAGAGAAATCTCGGAGGACATATACATGGTTGTAGATGATTATCCATCCGATCAATCGATACATCAACTTTTCGAAGCTCAAGCCGCGCGCACACCAGCTCGCGTCGCTCTTATCTCCGGGCAGCAGCGAATAACCTATCAGGAATTGAACCGGCAGGCCAATCAACTGGCCGCCTACTTGCGTCGCTCAGGTGTAGGACGAGAGGCACTGGTAGGCATTTGCATGGAACGTTCGATAGAGATGGTCATCGGACTGCTTGGTATCCTCAAGGCAGGAGCTGTCTATGTGCCACTCGATCCAACCTATCCCCGCGAACGCCTCGCTTTCATGCTCGCTGATGCTCACCCGGCAATTTTGCTAACGCAGCAGCATCTCGCCGCACGGCTTCCCCCGCATGATCGCACCATCTGCATAGATAGAGACTGGCAGGCAATTGCTCAAGAAAATGAAGAAAATGTTTCCAGCGGCGCAGGCAGGGACAATATTGCCTATATGCTCTATACTTCCGGCTCTACCGGTACGCCCAAGGGTGTGCTTGGAACGCATCGCGCAGCAATCAATCGCTTTTGCTGGATGTGGAATACCTATCCATTTGAGCCGGGCGAAGTCTGCTGCCACAAAACATCGTTAAGTTTTGTGGACTCGGTCTGGGAGATTTTTGGACCACTCCTGCAAGGTATCCCGGCGGTCATCATTCCCAACTCGATAGTGAAAGACCCTCAGCAACTACTTCAGACGCTGGCCGCCCATGCTGTTACCCGTATCGTACTTGTTCCATCGCTTCTCAGGGTGCTATTGGAATCGGAACATCTACAAGATTTGCTACCCCGCCTGAAGTACTGGATCAGCAGCGGCGAAGCGCTACCCATGGACCTGGCACAGCGCTTTCTAAAGCAGATGCCCAATAGCATACTCCTCAACCTGTATGGTTCCTCGGAAGTGGCCGCCGATGTGATGTATTACGATGTGCGCGACTATACCTCTCAAGCCAGCATTCCGATTGGTCGTCCGATTGCTAATACCCAGATCTACCTGCTGGATGAGCAAATGCTGCCGGTTCCTATTGGTGCTCCGGGAGAACTTTATGCCGGTGGGGATGGCCTGGCACGCGGCTATTTCAATCGCCCAGAGCTAACCGCCTCTCGATTCGTTCCCGACCCGTTTAGCGGCAAACCGGGAGCGCGGCTTTACAGAACAGGCGATATAGCCCGCTACCTGGACGACGGCAATATCGAATATCTGGGCCGCCTCGATCATCAAGTGAAGGTGCGCGGCATACGTATTGAACTGGGCGAGATCGAATCGGTGTTGGGACAGCATCCCGCCGTGCGCCAGGCGGTCGTGATAGCCCGTGAAGACGCGCCGGGCGATAAGCGCCTGGTGGCCTATATTGTCTTGCATGAAAAGCAGACCGCATCCTCAGATGAACTATACAATCACACCCTGGAACGCCTGCCGGATTATATGGTACCCGCCGCCTTCGTTTTCCTCGCGCGCTTACCACTGACACCGAACGGAAAGCTGGATCGACAGGCATTGCCGCTACCCAGGCCAGTTCGTCCAGACCTTTCATCGGACTTCCTGGCCGCCCGCACGCCAGTTGAGGAGACCATCGCTGCCACCTGGTCGCGGGCGCTGGGAATCGAGCAAATTGGCATCCACGACAACTTCTTTGAGTTAGGCGGCCATTCTCTGCTTGCTATGCAAATGCTTTCGCAGCTGCAAGCCGACTTCTCGGTAGAGTTGCCGGTGCATCGTTTCCTCGAAGCTCCTACCATAGCTCAACTCGTAGAATTGCTCCAACAAGGTCAAAACAATGGCTCAACGTCTCATAAACCTTCACTGCGGTCTATCTCACGCGAGGCATACCGTATGCCTTCGTCTTGATAGAGCTGGACGTGTAATGGGTGGGACGGACAACCACAAAAAGAGGTCTCTACGCACTTTTCTATAGTTGACGCTCACACACTACCCGAAATTACCTATAAAAATCAGCGGAAAAACTCATTGCAAAATTTCGTGCTTTCATGGTTGTCCCTGGCCGGCTCTCTTGCTAAACTCTTTTGCAGAGAGTACACGAAATCTCTCAATTTAGATCACAATCATAAGGATACTGTAATGGCCCTGACTTCTGAGTCACCCCTGTCAAAGCAGCAAGATATCTACGCCTTTCCTGCATCTTTCGCGCAGCAAGGTCTCTGGTATATCGATCAAATACATCCACACAATACCATCTATAACCTGTTCTCCACGCTGCATATTCGCACTGCTGTCAACACAGATGCCCTTGCTAGCAGCATTCAGGCAATCATTCAGCGGCATGAAGCACTGCGCACAGTTTTTGTGGCGCACAACGGCCAGCCACTGCAAATGATCCTTCCACAGCTGGAGGTACCGTTTACGGTTGTGGACCTGGAATATCTACCTGAAGCGGCACGACAGGCCGAAATGCTACGGCTCGCGAATGCGGAGGTGCAGCAGCCCTTTGATCTGGCTCATGGCCCCCTGCTGCGTACCACCCTCTTTCGCCTGGGGGCCAGGGAATTTCTCCTGCTGCTGACCATTCACCATATCATCTACGATGGCTGGTCGGTGCATGTCTTCTTTCGCGAACTGGCCGCGTATTATCAGGCTTTTGACAAAGGTTCGCCGCTCGCATTGCCCGCGTTACCCGTTCAATATGTCGATTTCGCCGTCTGGCAACGCGAATGGTTGAGCGGTGAAAGGCTCGATGAACAGCTTGCCTACTGGAAGCAACAACTGGCCGGCGCACCTGCCCTGTTCGAACTCCCAACCGATCGACCTCGACCGGCTATCCCAACCAGCAGGGGTTCCCTGCGCCTCTTTCAGTTTTCAAGAGCATTTACCGAAACGCTGAGAGCTCTCAGCCGGCAGGAAAAGGTCAGCCTGTTCACCACCCTCGTTGCTTCCTTTCAGACATTGCTGTATCGCTACACCGGGCAGGAGGATTTGCTGCTCGGTACCGATACTGCTGATCGCAGCCAGGCAGGAACGGAAGATTTGATCGGCTTTTTCGTCAATACCCTGGTGTTGCGTTGTGATCTATCCGGCAATCCTACCTTCCATGAACTCCTGGGCAGGGTACGCCAGGTGATCCTTGAGGCTTACGCGCATCAAGACGTGCCCATCGAAGTGCTCGCTCGCGAACTCCGGCCTGACCGCTCCCCGGGTCAAAATCCTTTCTTCCAGGTCATGTTGTCGCTTGACCTCTCATCCCCTGACCTGCCGCCGCATTGGGAACTGCTGCCATTGGAGTTGAAAACAGGTTCCGCCAAGTTCGATCTCTCATTCGAGATGCAGGACCGCTCGGATGGCCTGCTTATATTCCTGGAGTACAACACCGACCTCTTCGATGAAACAACCATTGTGCGCATGATGGGCCATTGGCAACGCTTGTTGGAAGGAATCGTCGCCGACCCCCAGCAACATATTGCCGACCTGCCGCTTTTGACCGCCGGTGAGTGGCAGCAGCAGATCATTGACTGGAACGCTACCTCAGCAGACTTTCCCCAACACTGCTGCTTCCCCCAGCTATTTGAAGAGCAGGTCGCCCGCACACCCGATGCTATCGCAGTCGTCTTCGAGCAGGAGCGATTCACCTACCGGCAACTGAACCAGCACGCGAATTACCTGGCACACCATTTGCAAGACCGTGGTGTCGGTCCCGAAACCATCATCCCTCTCCTCGCGGAACGCGGCAGCGCCTTCATCATCGCAATGCTGGGCATCATGAAAGCTGGGGGAACCTATCTCCCGCTCGACCCGCGTCACCCTGCCGCGCGCCTGCGCCAGGTGCTTGAACACAGTGGCTCGCATTTTCTGCTTGCCACGAAAAAGTTCGCCCCCATCCTTTCCCAGATCACCGCCCCCAATCCCGATCCCGATTCCACCCGTGGGGACAGCGCCTCGTGCCTGTCCTTCCCACGGCCCGATCAATCTGGCCCCTACGAGATTCTTTACCTTGAGGATATTTTCGCCATAGCGGATACGAACATGGCTCAGAGTAATTTGCCTGTGCGCGCAACGCCTCGCAACATGGCGTATGTCATTTATACATCTGGCTCAACCGGAACGCCCAAGGGGGTGATGATCGAGCATCGTGGAATGTTGAACCATCTCTATGCCAAGGTCTCCGATCTCAAACTCTCCGCGGCTGATAGGATAGCGCAAACCGCTTCGCAATGCTTTGATATCTCAGTCTGGCAATTTCTGGCCGCTTTGCTCGTAGGCGGGCGCGTTCACATCTTTCCCGACGAGGTGGCTCATCACCCGCTGCACCTGCTTGAGCAGGTTGATCAGCACGAAATCTCCATCCTCGAAACCGTGCCATCCCTGCTGCGCGTCATGCTCGAGTCCATCGAAAATGGAAGCAATGCCTATCCTCGCCTGCAACACCTGCGCTGGCTTATTCCAACAGGAGAAGCCTTGCCTCCAGAGTTCTGTAAAAGATGGTTGAATATCTACCCCGGAATTCCTTTGTTAAATGCCTATGGGCCTACCGAGTGTTCGGATGATGTCACCCACTTCCCTATCCATCATCCTCTTGCCAACCAGCAGCTACACACCCCCATCGGCCGGCCGATTCAGAACATGCAGCTCTACATCCTTGACCGGCAGTTACATCCTGTACCCATTGGCGTCAATGGCGAATTGTACGTAGGCGGCATAGGCGTAGGTCGTGGCTACCTCAATGACCCGCAGCGCACAGCCGAATCATTTGTACCCAACCCCTTCGTAAGAACCAACCAGATCGCGACCCCACAAGACCAATCCCCCGGCTCTGTCTTATATGCCGACCAATCCCCCGGCGAAGCCGTAGGGGCCGATTTATCGTACACACCGCCGATTTATCGGCCCTCGCCCAATCTCACACCCGAATCCGGCGCAAAGCTCTATAAAACTGGTGACCTGGTTCGTTACCTCTCTGATGGCACCATCGAATTCCTTGGCCGTATTGATCACCAGGTCAAAATACGTGGCTATCGCATCGAGTTGGGGGAAATCGAATCTGCGTTGCGCCAGCACAACAGCGTGCAGGATGTAGTTGTCATCGTTCGTGAGGATACAACCGGCAACAAATCCCTTGTCGCCTATGTCGTAGCATCATCGGATGTCACTGCGAACGAACTGCGAACCTCTCTAAAGCAAAAATTGCCCGATTACATGATTCCATCTGCCATCGTGCTGCTAGAATCGCTACCGCTCACGCCAAATGGCAAAGTAGATCGCCGCGCCTTACCCGTCCCTCAGTACGAGCGATTCGAGCCAGGTGAACGGTTTGTAGCTGCGACTCAACCCATCCAACAGCAGCTTGTCCAGATCTGGGAGGAACTCCTGGCGATTCGACCTATCGGTATCCAGGATAACTTCTTCGAAATCGGAGGCCATTCCCTCCTGCTCGTTCGCCTGCTTGACCGCATCGAACAGGTCTTCGGCAAAAAGATTCCCATAGCTACCCTGCTGGCCGCCCCAACGATTGAGCAACTGGCTCATATCCTGGCCGCCGAACCCGGTAGGGACAGCGGCCTGTCCCTATCCCGGTCGGGGCACGAGGACAGGCACCAGGACCCCAGAGAGGACAGGGACAGGCCGCTGTCCCTACAGGACTTATTGTCTTCAATGAAAGCGGTCTGGAAAAGGTCGCGCCCTGGAAAGGCGTAACACAGGAGGCATGTCATTCTGAGCGAGGGGAAGAGTCTCTGCCAGGAAAGGCTTAAATACCATCAATACTTGAAAAAGGAGATCATATGAGCAATACTAATGAACAGGACGATAACATTACCTACAAAGTAGTCGTCAACCATGAAGAGCAGTATTCGATCTGGCCTGCCTCCCGCGAAAATGCCCCTGGCTGGCGTGATGCGGGCAAAACAGGTTCAAAAGCAGAATGCCTGGCGTATATCAAAGAAGTCTGGACCGACATGAGGCCGCTTAGCCTCAGAACGTAGGCATCGCAATGAACACTACTTCCGAGCAAGGCAGGAGAAAATCGAATCTCTTCATAATTATCCTTCTCCTCCTCTTATCAGTAGGAATCTCCGCGTATTGGCTCAACAACACCGGCGCCAGGCAGGCTGCCTATACATTTCCTCGCGCGATCTCAAGGGTCGTTTATGGCGTCAATGTTGATATAAGCGCAATGATCCCGGGTTCGGGCTATACGGTCTGGGATCCCCAGGGAGGAGACTTTTTCGACCTGGCTTCCCGGCTCGGTATCAATACGTTGCGCATCACGGATGTTCGCTGGGCTACTACCGGTCAGGAGCGTAGCAGGGCAACCTGGAAGCAGATTTTCGATAAGGCCGCGAGTCATCATATCAACATCATCCTGTTACTGGCAGACGGCGGCAATAAATCCGCGCTGGAAGAAGCCCATACCCTGCTGGGCGATTATGGGCTGGCCTCTGCTGCCGCGCTCTGGATGGTAGACCTGGCCAATGAACCGGATGTAAGCGATCCTCAACAGATGAGGGAACTGCGACAGGAGGCTTTATATGTACACCAGGTGGCTCCCAAAATTCCCGTTACCATAGGAGGTTGGAAGAGCGAGATTGTGGGATCGCCTGGCACATACGATTGGCAAGACCCCGCGGATATACCGAAACTCATTAATCTGGTGGATGTCGTTTCGCCTCACCTGTATGGATTCGAACAGGACGCGCAGAATGACGTAACGCCTGCTCAATTGACGCAACGTTTCCTTGCTGCCGTCCTGCAACAGGCACGAGGCAAACCTGTGTTGCTCGAAGAATTCGGCGCCAGCAATGGTCTGGCGACAACCACTGCCGCCACTCCAACTGGGGGTCCTTCCTGGCAGGCTTCAGTCTACCGCAGCGTTTTAGCCGCGGTCTCAGCCGAACACGCTGAAGGAGTCATGGGCGCCGTGGCCTGGATTATCGCGCCCCGTCCTGTCTGGCCAAATTCTGATAGTTATCAAGGAGACATGACGGGCTGGGCTTTTGTCCTGAACCATGGCCAGCGTCTTTTACCGGCTGCGAAGGTATTTTCCATCATACAGCATAGTGGATAGATGCAAAGAAAGCATAGGAAGTTTCATGGAGGTTCATCACATTTCAGATACAGTAGCAGCAAGTTCCGCCTTGCGCGTAATCGCCATTGACCCTCAAACTGACGAGCGGTGGGAAGAACTGATGCGCGATACACCGGCAAGTTGGATCTATTATGCACCCGCCTGGTTCCAGGTCTTGCAAGAGGTATACGGCTACAAACCGGCACACCTGGCCTGTGAGGATGAAGCCGGTCGCTTAGTCGCCATCCTGCCACTCTTCTACCAGCATGGATGGCGCAGCGGCCGCATCATAAAATCCGTCTTTACCGGGCCGCTCACCAGTAGTGACGCGGCCCGCCTGGCCCTTTTGCGAGCGACCGTCGCGCGTTTCCGAGCGCGGTCGTATGTCAAACTGCACCTCAAGTTGCCATCGAATTCATTCGATGGACTGGTGGAGGGTATGGTTGGACGCCCCGCGTACTCGACATATGTGCTGGCCCTGCCCGAGTCAGCCGATTCCCTGCGCCTGGATCCTACCATTAAAAGGGCTATCAACAAGGCAATCAGGTCAGGTGTGGAGGTGCGCGAGGCGGAAACAGAAGCCGAGTTGCGCTCCTGGTACGAGTTGTACTTACAGACGATGCGTAAATTCGATGCATTGCCCAATCCATACCGCTACTTCAGGGTGGCATGGCAGCGACTGCGCTCAAAAGGCATGCTGCGTCTGCTGCTGGCCGAGCAAGTGGAGGCAGGACGCAGGAGGTTGATAGCTGGTTTCCTGTACCTGCTGTGGGGCGCGACCATCTCCTATGCCTGCGCGGGCTGGCGCGACGAGAATCAGGCCTTGCGCCCCAACGACCTGTTGCACTGGCGCGCCATGCAAGATGCCTGCGCAGCAGGGATACGCTGGTATGATTTTGGCGATGTCGAACCGGGCAACAGCGGACTGGCACGCTATAAGGCCAAGTGGGGCGCGGAGCCAACGCTGGTGTATGATTACAGCTACCCTCCGGCGTCTCAGCGCGCGAGCGACACACCGGCGCTTATGAGCGACCGGGCACAGCAGCTGATGCAGTTCGCCTGGCGCCATTTTCCTGCCAGGATGGTGGGGGCATTAAGTGATTGGTACTATGCCATGCATCTTTACTAAAATTTCAATCCCAGACGGGTTCAGGAAAGGGTCTGGCTCCTGCTGCTTCCCTGCTGGGGCAGCATAGCGGCTAAACCCGAACACATCAGGTGTACATATACTCATCATAGGTAAGTACGCACGATAGGTGGGGGACACTATCCTGCTTCCGATGAATATACACATGCTGTGCGGTTCAACCGCACGTTGTTGCGCGTGCAGTGCATACAATACACACGTACCTGTATCCTGCCTGACTCGCCAACAAATATGAGAGCATGAGATTGCCTTTCAATCCTATCCCCGGTTGAATAATTTGCCGGCCAGCAAGGCCTATACTCAAAAAGGAAAGCCTGCTTCCTTTCCCGGATTACCGCTCCGGCTCTCAGCAGGCGGAGGTATCATGAAGACACGACTTACGTTCGCGCATTCAACATTGTCTATGCCCTTACGCGTTAGCGAGATCGATCCCCAGACCGATGCGCGCTGGGAGACTTTTTTGTCCGGCCTGCCCGGCATCTGTATTTTTTACACTCCCCCCTGGTTGCGCGTTTTGGAGGAGACATATGGCTACAGATCATTTCACCTCATCTGTGAAGATGCGAGCGGCCACACGATGGGCGTGCTGCCGCTGTTCTACTCACGAGGATGGCGTAGCGGGCGCGTCTTGCGCTCTGTCTACACCGGTCCCCTTGCCCTCAGCGATGCCGCCCGCCTGGCCTTATTACAGTTCGCGCTCAAGCGTGTTGACACTGAAGATGACGTGAAATTACGCTTCAAGATGATGTCTAACGCGATTGATGGTCAGGTAGGTGGAATGACTGGCGTACCGGCATACGAAACGTATATGCTGGCTTTGCCGGAAAGAGTAGAACTGCTGCGCGTGGATTCGGCTATTCGCCGGGCCGTGAACAAGGCGCTCCGGCTGGGTGTAAAGGTGCGTGAGGCGGAGAGCGAGCGTGAGCTCCGCGCCTGGTACCGGCTCTACGCGCATACCATGTGTAAGCTGGCACTGCTGCCGAATCCTTACCGCCTCTTTGAACTGGCATGGCGCTACCTGCGATCCAGAGGCATGCTGCGCCTGTTGCTTGCGGAATACGTCAAAGAGGGTAAGAGAAAATTGGTGGCAGGTAACTTGCTACTATACTACGGACAAACGATCTCTTTTGATTCTTCTGGTTGGAGCGAGCAGGATCAAGCGCTCAGGGCCAACGACCTGCTGCACTGGCAAGCAATATACGACGCCTGTGCCGCTGGCGCACGCTGGTACGATTTTGGCGATGTAAGCCTGGATAATGCGGGACTGGCGCGCTATAAAACGAAATGGGGAGCAAAACCCGACCTGATCTATGGTTATAGCTACCCCGTACTGCATGGCGTGAGCAATGAACAAAAAGCGAATGAGCCAGGTGCTATGCGGCGCCTGATCCGCGTTGCCTGGCACCACTTACCGCCGGGCATGCTTGGGCGAGCCAGCGCCTGGTACCATAAGCTCCATCTCTATTAGCGCCGCGATCATTTGTAACAATGGGGGCCACAGTAGGGGCGAGGGAGCGTGCTCTGCCCTCGCGCACTCAATGGCCGCTAGAATCCTGAAAATCTTCGACCTGTCGAGAGCAAAGAATCTGATTATCGCTCAAAAGCCTGGTCAGAGTTCTTCAATCAACGCCATATACCCATCTACAGTGCGGTCCCAGGAATGCGGATCGCGGTAGCGCCTGCCGCGTAGTTGCGCCACCTTTCGCAGCGCGTCTCGTAGGGCCTCCGCATCTCCTGGCGGCACCACGATTGCCCCTTCATACTCCGCGACAGCCTCGACTAAGCCGCCCACACGCGTGACCACAACGGGGAGTCCGCAGCTCATAGCGATGTGCAGGGCGCCGCTGCTGGACGCCCGCCGGTAGGGTAGGATGACGGCATCGGCGCCTGCGAAGTATTGGGCCACCTCGTCGTCGGCTACATAGCGGTTGACGAAGGTGATGCGCTGGCGATAGGGACTCTGCTCGATGAGGGCAGCGGGTTGCGTGCATCCCTCCCAGGTTTCGCCGACGACTGTGAGCCGGTAGCCCTCGATCTCGCTTGCGGGTAAGGCATCGAAGGCGCGGATGAGGTCTTCGAGTCCTTTATAGGGACGAATGAGGCCGAAGAACAGCAGGTTACAACTGCTGGCAGAGTCTGTGGGCGAGATCTGTTCAGGCTGCGGCGTTGTGCTTGCGGTGTAAGATGCGTAGGGGCCATGGCCGATCAGCGAGACAGGGCGTTGTCCCAGGCGGTAGGCATGGGCCAATAGCTTGCGGTCATGTTCCGAATGCACGACGTAGCCATGGGCGAGGCGTAGCAACAGGGGAGCGAGCAACCGCACGTAGGTGGAAACGAGCGGTAGTTTTGCCTCCCCAGGGTCAAGCACTTCGTGAAACTCAATCACGACACGCGCGTGTAAGAGCCTGGCGGCGAGGGCGAGCAGGAGATAGGAGTGCAGCACGGTTGCGCTCCACCATTGGAGGGTGACGACATCGGGTCGCTCGTGCCGCAGGAAGAGCAGCGCGCGCAACATGCTGGGCAGCCAGTACCAGTTAATACCATCGAAGATACGCGCGCGAGGGTCGTATGCCAGCTTCGTGGTGATACTACCGACGCGCCGGTGTCCCGGATAGAGGCGGGTTGGCAACAACTGTCGCATCAGGATGGCCGATACGATGTAACTGCTTGCGAGAGCGTTGACAAGGTGCAGTGTGTAGTAGCTGATTCCTCCCAGGAAGCGTGTTCCCGCGCCAATGACGCATATCCGTAGTGGCAGGTTCTCTTTCATTCCGCTCTAATCTCCTTGCGCGATTTTTCTCATTATATCGTCTGTATCTTCTGTTGCTTGATGCTCTGTGACTGAACCAGGGGCCATTGCCGGGACAATATGTCGCCGGTGGCGGGCGAGCAGGGCATCAATCGCTGCTGCCACGCTGCCGCTGCCCTCGCCGATCAATACAGCCACCGGTACGGCGGCAATCCCCAGCAGGGGCAGCAAGAGCCAGGCGAGTACGAGCATGACACCGGCCATACCCAGGTTGAGCAAAGCCGCCGCTCGTAGACGCTGGTGAACACGTAGCACACTGACGTAGACGCTGGTAATGGCATCTGGCACTGCTGAAATAGCTTCAATACGTAAGACGATAGCGCCATGCGCCGCGTAGCTTTGCCCAAAGACGAGCAGGATATAATAGCCGCCCAGGAAACACAGCAGCATGCCCGGCGCTAAAATAAAGGCGATAATTTTCGCGCTGGAACGTACTTTATGCGCGAGGTCACCTGCGGCGTGCGACCCCTCCGCAAAGAGAGAGGTGGCCACCGCGGCCGAGCCTACGAGCAGGAAATCGCCCACGCGTGTTGCCGTGTAGTAATAGGCGTTATCCGCTGCTGATAGCCGTACCAGCACAAAAACAGGTAAAAGGTAGCCGGCGGCCTGGCCACCAAGGTTGATGAAATAATTGCCGGTAAGCGCCGAGAGCATGGAGCGTATCTGCCCGGCGATGCCCCGCAAGGCCAGGCGATAATCCCGTCCAAGGCGTGGCACCTGCACAGCGAATGCCGGAATAAGGGCGATTGCCATAGCCAGGACCGCTGCCAGAAAGATGCCAGATCCGCCAGCTGGCGCCAGCAGCAGGACGGGCAGCGCGACAAGCGGTATTTTGAGCAGCGCAACGAGAGCATTGCGTATCAGCATATGCTGCGTGGCACGTTCGGCAACGAATGTCTGATCTAGCAGCGTGGAAACGCTCATCAACGGTATGCTGAGAATAAAAGCCAGCGCATACCCAGGATGCAAGATGATGATGGAGAATTGCGACGAGAAGAGCGGCAATGCCATCACAGCTATAATTCCGACGAGTAAACCCGCGACAATACCTGTAATCAATCCTGCATTCACTGTGAGCGACCAGGCAGTTCCATTTTTGCGACCGGGGAGCAGCTGTACGAGTGTAGGACCCATACCCATGTTGGCGAGCAGCGCTGCCAGCGTCATAGCCGAGATGAGCGCCGAACCCAGGCCAACGGCAGAGGCAGTGTAGAGGTGCGCGGCCAGTATCCAGAAGAAGTAACCGAGTACAGAGGTGGCGGTCCCTGTGCCGATGATATAGATACTGTTGCGCAGCAGGGAAAAGCGCTGTATCCAGGCCAGTAAGGAGCGTATCCCTTTCATGATCGTCACCTGTTACTGCGTTAATGCAGCCATAGCATGACATGGCGGTAGGGAGCTGCCGGCATATCCACACGGTACAGCATGGCCTCTACCGTTGATGTATCCGTATGCTGAGCTTGCGGTAGCGCGAGCGTTACCTGCCAGTTCTGTCCCGACGCGAGCGTAATCAGAGGCCATTGCTTGACGATTTTGCCATCTTCATTTACGACAAGTCGGTATTGCATGGCCGTCTGCTCCATATTTCTCATGCCGATGCGCACAGCACTCTTCGCGGAAACTCCGCTCCCCGGTAGTATCCACAGTTGAGTAAAGCCGGGACGTGGTTGTTGTTGTGCCCCAATAGTGGAGACAACAACTCCTCCGCAGAGGATAAGCGCGGCCAGCCCAAGCAATAGCCCTTGTCCAAAAGTGAAGGCAAGACCGCGTGGGGCCGATTCATCGGCCCGTAACCCCCCCTGAAACCGTTGTATAAGCGCAATCGCGCACGCGACAAGCGTGATGCTCCCTGAGAGGACCGCCCATGAATCGGCCTGTAAGCCGAATGGCGTCAGGTTAAGCAGCAATCCACACACTATGGCGCATACCAGGCTAAGGCCCAGGCTCAAAACGAGGCGCTCGATAGCATTCAATGTCTTTTGCGAAAATAAGGCGCTGGTGAGCGCATAGCCTGGCAGGATCAGCACCAGCGGCAATGTCAGGACGCGTAGCAGGTTGCCGGTTGGCGGTACTAACAATGCCAGCGCTATATCAGCAAGCGCGATTCCTATGACGATAAAGATATCGAGGTATCTCTGTTTCATCATCAAGTACTCCCTGGAAAAGTTTTCCGTCTATCGTACTCGTTTGTCCCCTGTTTGGGGAAAGACGGTTTGGGTACCGGAACGGGCGTCGATGGAAGCGGCTGGCCTGAAAGAGTGCCATTGCTGATCTGTTCTACATCGTAGATGATGATGTCGCCGCTATCAAAGATGCGACTGACACCCGGCACAACATCGAATTTTTCAAGCGCTGCCCGGTCAATGGGTTGTGTATAGTGCTGAGCGTCAGGCTCACCGTTGTTGAAGTAGGTTCCTGTCTCAGGCAAAGCCGTGCTGAGGCGCAGGTCAACAACGAGGTACTGAATATGATCCTGGCGCAGTATTGTCACGACGCCTGTACCGAATTGAGCAGAGAGGAATACCCACGATACAGCGATAGGGGCGCTGCCGGATGTTTCCGCGAACTGCCGTCCATAGGTTGCCATAAGCTCTGTGTTGTCGCGGTCGCTGGCAACAATATGTCCAGGCCCCAGATACGTATTCGTCCATACAGCCGCGGTAATACCTTCCGGTTCAATGGAACGATCATCGGCGGATACCTGGTACGGGCCTGGCAGAAAACTACCCGATGAACCGGCCCCCATAGCAAGCTGACCAACGAATAGCACAGCAATCGCGTATACTGCCAGCGTCGCGCGTCCCCAACTGGGGGTGCCCAGAATCAGAAAACGCCGCGCTGCCACCGCCAGAACGAACGCTATTGCTACGAACAGAAACTCTGTTGATCGACTTGCTACCTCCGCTCCTGTTTGCGTCAGATGCAGTATCAAGATGCCCGGAAAGGCAAATACCGCGCAGGCCAGGGCGAGGGCAAAGGCATTGTCGCGATAACGCCGCCAGGTCGCGAACAGCCCAAAAGGAAGCCCCAACAGGATCAGCAGTAACGAGGCATACACCATCAAGCGTTCCCACGGCGGCGCTCCAGTCGAAGCAGTGCTTTGAAAGGGCTGTCGCGCCTGGCTATGATGAGCCACTATCTGTACCAGCTGGCTTAGCGCCCCGGTAACATGTGGAGTCAGGTACGCCAGGGCAGCGCCTCCTGTATAGACCAGCCAGGCCGTTGTCAGTACCAGGCTCACCAGTACTATTCCACCCGGGCTTGCCTGTACCTGTAATCCAGCGCGGGCCGATAAATCAGCGCTGGGCGCGATCAATCGGCCCCTACGCGCCGCCGTGGGATGTCCCGCTCTCCACAGCAGCAGAAATACCACCGTCCAGACAACGAGAAAACCCAGCAGCATAAACGAGGTGAGATGGTGCGTCACAACTACCGCACCTATTCCCAACCAGGCCGCTATCGTGAAACCCGGGCGTGGTTGCATCGAAGTATCTCCGCGGCGAACCACGAGGAACAACACAAATACGGCAAGTGATAATGCCAGGGACTCGTATGCGAAGATCGAGTCGAAGAACACGAAGTTTGGATTCGTCATGTACAGCAAGGTGGCAATTCCCGCTATCCACATGGAACTGCTAATACGTTCATAGATCAGGTAAAGAGACGGGACGAATACCAGCCATGCCGTACCAATGAGCACACTTCCGGCAACGAAAATAGAAAGCCCTGTAAGACTGCTCAGCGCGTTGGTAACAATCTCAAGCCCGGGATAAAAGGCGCTGATCGGCAGCAGTGGATTCGCGGAAAAAAGGTGCCCGCTCGCGGCAATATCCTGCGCCGTTCGCACGTGTAAGAACTCATCATAACCGGCGAAATACAGCGGGTACTGTAAAACCTGGACAAAATACAGGCTGATTGCCAATACAACAAGAAGGCCAACCCGCTCTCGTCTTGCCGGTTTTTGAGAGAGTAAGCGCGCCGCGACCGGCAGAAAAATCGCTATCAGCCCGAACCAGAACAGCGGCTCGCCCCATGCTGCGGAAATGCGCCCTCCCTCGTATGCCAGGGCCACCAGGAATACTCCAATGGCGCACGTTACTGATAATACCGGCAACCATCCCCACTCCCTGGCTATCGCTTTGCTCCGCAAGGCTTTTAGATTGACATCTGTAACTGGGAGATAGCGGATGCGTATCATATCAGCCATCTCTCGCTCTGCCACTGGAGACGTGCTATCCTCTGCCTGGGCTTTTGCCCGCGTATGCTCTGGCGCAATGTGTTCACCGCAGCCAATGCAGAAGTGCGCGCCCGGCAATAGCGGTTCGCTACAGTGAGGGCAAAATACTTTATCTGATGGGTTTTCACTCCCTACCGGTTTCGCTATTTCCATGCGTTCTTTGCCTTAATTGCCTGTTGCCGGGGCGGCTGCTTTTTGCAGCAAACCCTTGTACACATGCTCGATACGTGGTACAACCGTACTGGCCTGAAATCTGTCAACGTTCCGTAGCGCGGCTTCTCCCATGCCCTTACGTACACCGGGATCGGCAAGCAGGCGCCTGATGGCCTGTTGTAGGGCAGGTGCGTCGCCAGGCTCTACCAGCAGGCCAGTTTCGTCGTGTGTCACCAGTTCTGCCAGGCCGCCAATGCGGGAGGCAATCACCGGACTCCCTACCGACATCGCCTCCATCACTACCGTGGGGCAGGACTCCGGCCCGACCGACGGCAATATCGCAATGAAGCAGCGACGCAACGCCTCTATGACGGCCTGGCGAGGCCAGTCCTTAAAAACAAACACATTGCCAGGACAATCTTTGCTTAGAACCGGCCAGTCCGATGTTTCATAGCCGATGAGAACGAGTGGAGGCGCATCACTGAGCCCGGCGTAAGCCTTCAGCAGGACATCTACGCCTTTCTGCCGGTTGAAAGCCCCTACAAAAAGCAGGTAGGGTTCGTTGGGGAGCTGCGCGGCGTAGGACGTAGTGTCACTCCGCGCTACACCAATATCATCGGGTATAAAGTTGGAAATGACCTGGAAAGGTAATCGCTGCGCTGCCAGGCCATTGCCCAGTGCCACCGCCTGGCTCACGGGAAGGAACATATCGACAAGACATCTTCTCACCTGTCCCATGACGCGATCAGCGAGTACCGTAGGCACACCTTTCCCCGGCCCGTAATACTGGATGCCGCAGCGCAGGCACTTTGAAAGCCCAGGCCCATTACAGATTGAATCGTTCAGGAGCAGCGTCGTTTTCACACACACCAGGTCATAGTTATGCAGTGTCACTACCAGCTTCGCGCCGCTCCATAGCTTCAGCGGCAGATAGGAATAGACGAGCCAGTTATGAGCGTGTACGATCTGCGGGCGTCCATCGCGGATGATCTGCCTCAATGCCAGCGTCACTTCTGGATCGGGAAACGGCGGCGCGTATTGTCTCCCGCTATCTCTGAAGAGCCACGGTAAGCGACGTGTTGAGGAGCGAACCCGGTACACCTTTACTCCCGCGTCCATCTCGAATGCGGCCAGCCCGGTATGCCATAGCGTCACTACGGCTACCTCGTGCCCGCGCGCCGCAAGCTCAGTACTCAGTGATCGCACGTGTATCGCTCCTCCTCCAATTATTGGCGGGTAGAACTGCGTGAGCATCATGATACGCATACCGGCCTCCGCGCTATTGTCTCGTAAAGGGCCAGGAGGCTACTGGCACAGGCATCCCATGTCGGTAACTCGACATCCCCCGGCTTGAGGGGATTGCGCAGCTGATCAACGATTGCCCTCGCCACTTCCTGGGGCGTGCTATGTAAAGGAATACCATATGTC
This sequence comes from Ktedonobacteraceae bacterium, assembly GCA_035653615.1. NCBI lineage: Bacteria > Bacillati > Chloroflexota > Ktedonobacteria > Ktedonobacterales > Ktedonobacteraceae > Ktedonobacteraceae bacterium. The sequence continues at coordinate 234,111 of DASRBN010000033.1, forward strand.
AGGTCACGATTGATCAGCTCGCGCAATGCTGATGTGCTGGCAACCAGTACTGGACGCCCCAGCGCCAGTGCCTCCATTACCGCGATACCCTGGGACTCGTACTCACTGAATAACGTAATCAGGCTTGCTCCTGCAAGCAGCGCGGCCATGCCCTCCCGGTCCTCAGCAGAAACGGGCCGTATTTCTACATACTTATCAACCTTGAGGCTCCTGGCAATTTTTCGCAGCGTTGACTCGTAAGGTCCCGTCCCTACTATACGCACCCGCGCATCTGGAATCTCCGCCAGCACTCCCGGCAGCGCCTCGATCAACCGCTGGTGCCCCTTATACCGTTCCAGCCGGCCAATTGAAACAATGAGAGAATCTTTTCGCCCACCCTCTGTAGGGACAATGTCTCGTACCTGTCCTGTCTCCTCGCACAAATACGCCCCATTTGGAATGATAACGAACTGCTCCTTTGGCAGCCGCAGCCGCTCCTGAAAGAAATTGGCCTCAAATTGTGAGACGGCGATCAGCTTATGCGCGCGTGCCAGCAGTGGACGCAGCGTCTTGTAGTGTATGCCCCGCAATGCTTTGCGCAGGCCCGAAACATCTCCCCCACTATGAAAGGAGAGTACGAACGGCATATTGGCCCGCCATGCGCCCAGCATCGCCAGTGGAGGAACCAGGTTATGATAGCCCTGGCAGTGGACGAGATCCCAGCGTTCCTGACTGATGAAGCGATAGATGCCGGGCGCGAAGAAGTAATCCTTCTTCTCCGGCCATGCCCGTACCCTATAGGTGCGTATGCCCTCGGACTCCTCAAAGGCAGGCAGCTGTCCGCTCACATCCGTCGTCAAAACCGTAACCTCGACGCCGGCCCGTACCAGGCGCCTGCCAACCTCATAGACATGTGTCTCAACCCCTCCTGTATAGGGAATGTAACGGCAAGCGACCATCAGCACGCGCAGTGGGCTAAATGCGGTGGGCATCCCTGAACCTCTCTTTCATCTTTACCTGCTCCGTAGGGGCGTACCCTTGTGATCGCCCGCTACACCCTTATCCTCGTGCTCACCTGTCCCACTCGACTGCTCGCGCTCCTGCTGGCCCATCTCCAGCTCGCCCGGCTCTCCATAGCCCCAGCAGGCCAGGTCGCGCTGGAGTAAATCCTGCAACCTCTGCACATCTCCGGCATAGTGTGCCCGGAGTTGCGCTTGAATCTGGGAGTCCATCGAAACGCGTTCTACCGACATGCCGATAAGTTTGCTGGCCCAGGCCTTGCGTAGATGGAGTGGTATCAAGGACTTGATGCGTTTCTCCAGGCCGTTAGGGTTGAAGATGAATCTATTCAGGGGCGTGTAGAGCTTGCGCGACTTCGGCATCCCGGAAAGGTTGTAGCGCACTGAAGTATTGATGGGCACATCTTCCTTTACCCCCAGGAAAGTAAATACATCCCGCAATGCCTGCGCGGGATTGGTGTAAAATTCCTCGTACAGCAGCACTTTCACCTGCTGCTCCCCAAATACCTCCACGTAGTGACGAACATGCTCGTAATAGAAGCTCAATGCTTTATATCGCCACATCGGCTCGAAGCCCTTTAGCTTGCGCTCTTCCTCCCGCTCTAAACCTTGCTCGAGGCTTAACGTTTCGCGGCCATCACGTGCCAGGAACATGTAAGCGCTGTGGGTTCGATCTACTGGCTCGCGTAAGAGCATGATGATCCTGGCATCAGGAACCGCCTGTGCAATGCGCTCGGCAGTGCCGGGCAGATGAAGGTAAAAAGCTGAAGATTCGCCGATCGCCTTCTTTCCTGCAGCGCCGGCAAAAAGTTCAGCATAGGCATCCGCGTCTCGCACCAGCAGGTTTCTTATGCCCTCATCCCCCGGCCCCGTACAAGGCGGAAATTGGTCGGCGGCAAAATAGTGCGACTCTTTTCTCGTTGTAATGAAGATTTCGGGATGCTGGGCAAGATATTGATCGAGAGATGTCGTCCCCGACCTTGCCGCTCCGATAACGAAAAAGTTTGGCAGCATTTTCACTGCGCTCTCTCTCCTTCCCTGCTAGAGCGCGACCCAATTGCCGCGCAGTCTTCCATACACGCTGCGAACTTGCCGCCGCACGTCACTTCGCACTCGTTTAAAAGAGGATGCGATCAGCGGCCCGTGACCCCTTGAAAGAGCGGCGTCGAGCGCCTGCGTGCCGGTATCCGGCCACACCATCAGGCGGGCCAGCGCGTAAGGATCGTCATCAAGCGAACTCAACGCTCGTCCAATCGCGCAGGCCGAGGCAAAACCGGCTTCCCGCACAATGTGCTTTACGCGCGGCGTGTAATATCCGAATGGATAGGCAAAGCTTGACACTTGCAGACCGAGTTGATCTTCCAGCAGGTTTTTAGAGCGCACGACTTCATCGCGTATGCGAGAAGAGGAGAGCATATCCAGTTGCGGGTGCGTATGGCTATGCGCGGCGCATTCGATCCCCTGTTCGCTGATCTCGCGCAGTTGCTCCCATGCCAGCACCGGGCGGTTTCCCTCTCCAATATGTTGCAACCAGCGGCTCGTTCCCCCAACGAACGCCGTTGCGACATAAAGGGTGGCCGTGAAGCCATAACACTGGAGGGCCGGAAGCGCGTGTGTATAAAAATCCGCGAAGCCGTCATCGAATGTCAAAATCACGCACCGCTCTGGTAGCCTCTCATCTCCTGCCATGGCCCGCACAAATTGCGAAACGGTCATTGAAGTGTAGTGATGTTGGGCAAGAAACGAAAGATGTGCATCAAACGTCTCTGGCCGTACAACGCAGGGCTTAAATCTGGGGCTTGCCTGGCGTGAAATGCTATGAAACATAAGAATTGGTATGTTTTGTTTCTTCGTGGATAGAACCACTTTTACCCTCAATCGTCTCGTCCTGTAAGGACAGCGGCTTGTCCCTGTCCCCCATTGGATTGTTAAAATTCATCAGGAAAACGGGTCGTTATTGCGTTATGCTGATTGGTTCCGTTGCGCTATGACCGTTCCAGGCATTGGCCTCATGCTGGAGCGCGCGAGCCATGCGGACAGATCGGATAACCGAGTGCCCATTTGCCCATTCCGACATAATCATTTTCAGCACGCGCCAGCCGTCCTTTACGACATGAAAATGGCTGGTGCCGTAGATGCGCGCATGCTCGTAGCTGGGCACCTCTACAATCTCCAGGTTGGCCTTGCAGGCGCGCAAGTGAAGCTGCGCTTCAATTTCAAAGCCATTGCAATCAATATCGAAGTAATCAAGGCAATCTTTCCAGAAAGCGTTGAAGCCACAGAACATATCCGTGAAGCGAATGCCAAAAAGCCGGTTGGTGATTGAGATCAGCACGCGACTCCCGTAACGACGCAGCGCGGTAATATCCGCACTGCCGCCATTACCGATGAAACGCGAGCCTTTCGCCAGGTAGGCTCCCGCGTGCAAGGCCGCGATAAAGTGCGGTAATTCCCTGGGATCGCTCGAACCATCGGCATCCATCATCACGATAATATCGCCGGTTGCCGCCTTAAAACCCACCTGTAACGCCGCGCCCTTGCCGCGCCCATTCGTCGTTCGCAAGATACGAATGGTTGGCAACACCGCGACAGCTACTTCTTCAGTATCATCGGTCGAATGGTCATTTACGAGAATGACTTCATGAACCCAGCTGGGAAGCTGTGGTAACAGGTGCTGTAAATTCCTTGCCTCATTATGTGCCGGAATGACAATGCTTATGCGCGCGTTTCCATCTTTGCCCTTCTGGCTCAGAGAACCCGCAGCTACGACTTCCATAGCCTTTACCTTTCCATTCCAGATATCTATCTTTCTCAAGTTTCTGCCGGATGTAGTCACCGGAAACAGCTTCCAGAGCCGCCTCCAGAAGTATTTGCCGGAGCAGGGGTTGGAATATTGTTCATACTGCTGGCTCTTACCCCCAATATCGCCTGAAGCCAGGTCTATGGCTCAGTTGAGCGCATATCAACCTGCCTGGAATATAGCACGATACTTGCTGGCAAGCAGTGGGAAAACTGCGGAAATTTTTCCTGCGTAGCAATGCCTATCAACGACGGGAAGTAACGAGTAGCTTCAATGGGGGGACGTTTCTTCTCACTACTCGAGCTGGAGGGAGTGAAATCACTTACTTGCTTTTCTCGTTGTCGGCAGCATCTTTGAATGCTACATTTCTTTCAGCATCACAGGGGGATTAAAGACGAGTGGTCTGTTTATCCATTGGGATGATGTGTCCGGGGCAGACTCAGAAAGGTACATGCATGGAATCTCTATTGATGGATGCCAGGAGTATTCCGCAGTTAACGACCGAGCATATGCGCAGCCTTATGCATCAGATAGGCAATACACCCATAGAACCCATTTATCTTGTGATCGATGGCAGGGTCAGAGCGGTCTATCTCAAGCTCGAAGGAGCAAATCCTGCCGGCTCCGTCAAGGATCGAACCGGATTTGCCCTCGTACAACATCTGGAAAATCGCTCCCTCTTACATAAAGGTTCGGTCGTAGTTGAGTCTACCTCAGGCAATCTTGGGGTTGCTCTCGCTTTCATTTGCCGGGCCAAAGGCTATTCATTCCTGGCAGTCGTCGATCCAAAGACAACCCGGGAAAACTTAGATCGCATGCAGGCCCTTGGAGCTATGATTGATCTGGTTGATCATCCTGATGCCAATGGTGGATATCTCCTCTCGCGATTGGAACGTGTGCAGGAACTCCTCCAGCTTTCTGACAACTACGCCTGGACCGACCAGTATTCAAACAGCGCGAATCCCTACATCCATTATGCCACCACCGGCCCAGAAATCTACCGGCAACTGGATGGAAAGGTGGATGCGGTCTTCGCCGCGGTATCGACCGGAGGAACATTGGCCGGTATTGGCCGCTTCTTCCGTTCAGCCAGTCCCAATACATCTATCGTTGGCGTCGATGCGCGTGGATCAGTCGTTTTTGGTACGCCTCCCGGCGCTCGCAAATTAACCGGTATTGGCTCCTCCCGGCGTTCGAGCTTCATCACCGGGGATGTTTATGATACCTATTTGCTCGTTGGCGATGAAGAGGCGTTTGCCTTTTGCCATGCCCTGTACTCTGCCACCGGTATCAAGGTCGGTGGTTCCAGCGGAGCCGTTCTCGCGGCGTGTGCCAGGTATCTTCAAGATCATCCAGAACTGGAGCGCGTCGTCTGCCTGTGCGCGGACAGCGGAGAAAATTATAACTCATCAATATATGACGATTGCTGGCTGCGAGAGCATGGCATAGCCCTTTCGCAGCATCACCTGGACCCGGTACAGGACATCCTGCCTGCCATGGCTCGCTATTCACCTGTACGATAGGGACATCGCCACGGCACGCCATATTACTACGGCTGTGCCGTAGGCCCCGATTGATCGGGGGCACCACCGATTGATCGGCCTCGGTCCCTTGCCGGAATACGTTGTGAAAATTGAAGATGGCCTTAAGGAGATACAAATGACTTTTTCAATAGATAATCATATCCTCTATCTTTGTCAGCAAGATGTAGAGCAGGCTTGCCAGAAAATTGACAGTGTGGCAGTCATACGCGAAGTGTTCCGCCTGCACGATGCCGGGCAGACCATCTTGCCCGATGAAGCCTACCTTGCCTGGACCAATGATCAGGGGGAAAGTGTCAGAAGCCTCAACATGCCTGGCTACGTTGGTGGCTCTCTGGGGATTGCCGGAACCAAGATCATTAATGGCAATATCGCTAACCCCCGGCGTGGCCTGCCGCGCGCAAGCGGACTGACCCTCCTCTATGATCCAATCTCTGTTCGTGTCACCTGCATCATGGAAGGCGCCTATATCTCAAGCCTGCGCACCGCCAGCGTCACCGCCCTTGCCGCCGACTTATTGAAAGCAGCGGAAATTGAGAGCCTTGCCATCATCGGCGCGGGCGTACTCGCTCGCGCGCATATTGAGCTGCTTGCCGGGCGATTGCCACATCTGCGCCATATCCGCATATTTGATCTGGCACAAGAACGCATAACATCCCTCCAGCAGCAGCTTGCTCCCCTGCTGGAGGCAAAACGGATAGAGATGCAGCCGGCGGCAACCGCCGAAGAGGCAATTCGAGCAGCACAATTGATAGTACCCGTCACCACTACCACCGATGGCTATATTCACTATCACTGGTTACGACCCGGTTCGCTACTTGTCAATATCTCACTGGATGATCCCCTGCCAGAAGTCGTACTCAAAGCAGATCGCGTGATCGTTGACGATTGGAATCTCGTCAAGAACGACTCGCGACGCCTGGTAGGAAGGATGTATCGCGCAGGAAAGGTAATCGGACCGCACGCTCCAATTGAGCTAACCGGCAAGGACTGCCGCCGCATCGATGCACAGTTGGGAGAAATTGTCTCAGGAAAGGTTATTGGGCGAAGCAGCCCGGACGATATCATCCTGGTCAATCCTTTTGGCCTCGCGATTGAAGACGTAGCGCTCGCCGTCCGCGTCTACCAGGCCGCTCAAGAACTCGGCATAGGAATACTCTTGCCCCTGTAGGGGCCGATTGATCGCACCCAGCGCCGATTCATCGGCCCGCGCATTTATTGCCGCAATACGTTGTGAAAAACCATGATCGGCCCGCGTAACAGTCATACATGAATCAAACAGAAGGACAACTGATGAGGGTGAATCTCTTAAAACAACCATCGCGCAGGCTTAAATTCGAGCGTATCATGCACAACGGCGAGGAATTGCTCTATCGCCTGATTATCGTGCCGCTCGTCGCGTTCCTACCCGCTTCTTTGGCCTATGGCGTGGCCGCCTTGCGTGGCAATTGGTACTATCGCTTGAATACCTCTACGCGAGAAGAGATCATCCATAACCTCGAAAGCATCTTTGGGGATCAGATGAGCCTGACAGAGCGTCAACAGGTGGTCCGGGACTATTTTCGTCGCCGCTCATGCGAAGCAATAGATGTAATGCGGCTCGCTGGCAATGGTCGAGCATTAGCACGGCTGGTAGAGATACGAGGAACGGAACACATAAAAGCAGCTCTGGTGGCAGGCAAAGGAGCCATCGTCTGCAGCGCGCATTTTGGTTCCTATAATAGCTGCTTTTCCTTGCTTGGAGTTCATGGATTCCCTGTCACTGCGGTTGGCGATTGGAGATCCAACGCGGATTCAAGGATGTCGTCCTTACAGCGCTTCTTCTGGCGGCTCATTCAACAGAATCCACTCGCGCGCCACCGCCGTAGACCAAATATCGAGCCTGAAAAGGAGCGCTTTGGTACCGCCATGCAAATGGTAGAAGTTCTACGCGCGAACGAATTGATTACCATGGCGGTCGAGACCCCTGTGTATCCCGATGACCGGGCGCGGGCCGTTCCCGTGGATTTCCTCGGACAAAAGATGCTACTCTTGCCCGGAATCATTAGCGTCGCTCAACTGACAGGAGCGCCGGTGCTTGTGATGGTAGTACGTCGTCTGCCAGATTGGCGGAACCAGGTCATGGAGATATCACCTCCACTCTCACTCGCTGGCGATGAAATCACTGTTTTCAAGCGTCTCATCCAGCAATTGGAAATACCTGTGCGTCAAAATCCTGCCTATTGGGACTGGTTAGGAAGTAACCAGAATTTGATCGCTCTTGGATTTTTTTCGGCCCAGGAAGAGGTTCACTGTAGGGACAGCGCCTCGTGCCTGTCCGCTGGTCCCAGCATAGCACAACATGAAATTCGGAGGTGAAAACGTATGACCGACCGCGGCTTTACCCTCTGGTTTACGGGGCTTTCCGGCGCCGGTAAGAGTACTCTGGCCAGAGCCGTCGAACGGCGCTTGAAATTGCATGGCCGCAATGTTGAGATACTAGATGGCGACATTGTACGCACTCACCTGAGCAAAGGTCTCGGCTTTAGTCGCGAAGACCGCGATACCAACATCAAGCGCATTGCTTTCGTCTGTAAACTGCTCACACGCAATCAAGTGATCAGCATTGCAGCTGCCATCTCTCCCTATCGCGAGGCACGCGAATGGGCGCGCAGAGAAATCCGCGATTTTGTCGAAGTCTACGTCAGGTGCCCGCTAGAGATCTGCCGTCTACGCGACGTAAAAGGCCTCTACAGGCTCGTTGACGAAGGAAAGATTAAGGGCTTTACCGGTATTGACGACCCTTACGAGGAGCCACTTCACCCCGAACTGTTGATAGAAACCGATAAAGAGGCCATCGAAGACAGTGTCAATCGCATCTTCGTCAAACTCGCGGAGCTTGGCTATCTGCCGCCCGAAGACCTGTACGAGGACACCGGAATCCTGACAGATGAGCTTATGGCCTGGGGATACCTGTAGGGACAGCACCTGGTGCCTGTCCTGATCGCCCTCGCCGCAAAATCCGAACATCAAAAAAGGAGTGAACTGTATTGGGCATTAGCATTCTCTTTATAGTCGTGGAACTTGTGTTGATCGTCCTGGCCCTCTTAGCCATCGCGCGCACAGGCTATTTACGCCTGAGCAGTTCGATAGGCATCGCCAGAGATGGCTTCCCACCAGGAAAATCAGCGCCATCCTGGAGCCTGCCAGACCTGGATGGACATTTAAGAGTCGTTCCGGCGCGAGATCACTGGCAATTGCTCATCTTCGCTAACCAGTCTCTAGAAGCCTTCCCTGAGCTTATCGACGGCATGCACTACCTGTCGCGTCACGAACAGGATTTAGAAGTGCTCGTTATCTCGCGCGATAGCAGGGAAGACTGCCGCAACCTGGTACAAGAGCAGCGGCTCCAGGTACCCATTGTGCCTGTCGATCCCGCGTTTTATGACCGTTATCGCGTGCGAGTCATGCCATTTGTTTTCTTTCTTGATCCAGACGGTATCGTTCGCTGGGTCGGCCTTGTTGGAGCTGAAGAACCGTTAATTCACGCCTGGCGCATGGCCCAGGTGCCTCTTCGCTCCGGTGAAGCATCGGAGGTAAAGTAGCTTGCTGCAAAATACATTACAGGTACTTATTTTCCTTGCCAGGGCCTCGCTTGCGGCAGTACTCGTCGCGGCGGGTGCGGCAAAGCTCGCGGATGTCCGCGGTTTTGCCGTCACGCTCGGGGGGCTTGGCATAGCCACTCGTCTGGATTTCCTGATTCGCGGGCTTGCCTTCCTGTTTCCTTCCCTGGAACTCCTGCTGGGGATAGCCCTCGTCAGCGGCCTCTGGCCGACTCTTATTAACATCGTCGTCGTAGTGCTCATGGGTAGTTTCAGTCTTGTAGTGCTCTATGCCTTGAGGAGAAAGCTCCATGTAGCGTGTAGATGCTTCGGAACGCTCAGCGATTCGCAGTTCAGCGGCAAGGGGCTTACTCGCAGCATATTACTCACGCTCTTAGCCATCATCGTTCTGGGGGGTGGAAGAGCATACTCTCTCCAATTCGTGGCGCCACCGGTTGCCATTCTCCTGCTTGTCAGCGGCTTCCTGCTCTTTGGTCTCACAGCAGCGCAGGCAGCCAGGTCCATAGCAGTACTTAAAGAAAGGATGATCTGATGTATCTCACGTTCGCGGATATCGCCCTGCCATTGTGGCTTTTTGCCGGCCAATGGGTACTTCTCTTCGCTCTGGGTTTCCTGGTGTTCGTGATGTTCCGCCAGATCGCCCTCTTTGAGCGGCTCAAGGACGCAGGTTCTGAGCGAGAAGGTCTAACGGTTGGAGAGAAAGCTCCTTCGTTTGTCTATCAACCCGTGAATAGGAGAGCCAATCCACCGGCTCGCTTCGAACCGGCTGGCAGCTGGTCCCTACTCCTATTCGCGGACCCCAACTGCTCAAGTTGTCAAAGCACGCTACTCAGTCTAGAGCGCCTGGCTCCCAGGTTGACGCAATCAATGCAACTATTGGTCGCGACAACCGCGGAACCTGCTGTAATTGCAGCCGCCGAGGCATTCCGGCAGGCAACCGTCGAAATTGGCCGTATTCCTGCCGACGTCTCTATGCGGTTGTATCGCACCACTGTCACTCCATTTGGACATCTCATTGATCCGGAGGGCATAGTTCGGGCCAAAGGCGTCGTCGCGGACGAAGCGTCGCTACGGAAATTAGTGCGTCAGGGCGATCAAAAGCCCGTCAATGTAGAGTTTACCGTCTCTTAAAAGGGGGAAATACACCATGCTTGAGGAATTTGATAAGCAGATCAGTATCCTATCCGAATCATTTGCCCGCAAGTTCAACCGGCGCAAAGTGATCGGCACTACCGTCAAAGGTGTTTTTGCGACAGTCGCCGCCGCCTCTATTGGTCAACTGACCAATCTGGGGCAGGCGTTTGCTCAAACCTGCACGTGCGACGAAGGCTGGACGCGAGGGAAACCATGCAACTACTATGGCTTTAATTGTCCCAATAATGGTTGCCCAGGTGCCTGCTCCGTCTGTTATAAGCCCAGTTGCGGCGGCTGGTGCGATTATTCCAATGGACACTGGGTCTCCTGTAGTGGCCTGGGTCCCAGCCATAAAGGCTACCGCCTGTGCTGGGACTGTTGGAGATGCGGCAACAAGGGCGGTTACTGCCAGCCAAAATGTTCCTGCCTCAGCAATTGCATCGGCTGCTGATCCTTGCGTGCAAAGGAATCGCGGGCTTGCGTCCTCGCGCCCACGTAAGGTCGCACCCTGGTGGTTGCACGTGTCCGTGCAGGGATCAAACAGGAACTCCGCAAATTCCTCTGTTCCGGTGTATCCTCTCAGAGGATGGCGGGGCAGGGCCATGTGCCCGCCCTGCCAACTGGTTGTAGGGACAGCGCCGTGTGCCTGTCCTTCTAGAAAAGAGAGTTCAGCATGTTCGAGGAATTTGATAAACAGGTCAGTATCTTGTCCGAATCATTCGCGCGCAAATTCAACCGGCGCAAGGTAATGAGCGGTACCATCAAAGGAGTATTCGCTACCATTGCCGCCGCCTCTATTGGTCAGCTAACCAACCTGGGGCAGGCCTTCGCCCAGTCTTGTACCTGTGACGAAGGCTGGACGCAGGGTCATCCATGTAACTACTGGGGGTATCCTTGTCCCAGCAATGGCTGTCCATCCGGCATGAAAGTCTGTTACAAGCCCAGTTGCGGCGGCTGGTGCGACTATTCCAATGGGCACTGGGTCTCTTGTAGTGGCCTGGGTCCCAGCCATAAAGGCTACCGCCTGTGCTGGGATTGTACCAACAGGAACAATCCCTGCCATCCCAAATGCTCCTGCCTGAGCACCTGTCTCGGTTGCTAGTCCTTGCGGGGGCCAGTCAATCGGCTCCACGGCTCTGCCGTAGGGGCCGATTGATCGCGCCCACCGCCGATTGATCGGCCCGCGTCCCTTGCCAGACAATGTTGTGAAAAACCATGATCGGCCCGCGTCCCTTGCCGGAGCATTTTGTTAAAATTTATTACCGGTCCTGTGCCCATAGTATGTTCTCGAAACCCATCACAGAACCTTTGAGGAGCGCAAACAACCATGATCAAAGTAGAGCGCCTGTCACAGCCTCTCCGCCTGTCCCTCACCGGCAGCATGCTCATCTGTGGCTTCATCGCGGCGGCATTGCTCCTTCACCAGGGCAACTTCGCCTCTGCCAGCGCCGTCTTCGCCATCGGCCTCGCTGCCCTCGTCGGCGCTGGCAAACTCGCTTCCCCTTGAGGCTTCAACGCGGCCACCACTGCCGTGTTATCCTCCGGGCGAGGATATGGACTCAGAATGTTACTCTATATAGCAGCTTACGCCGTCCCCGCCGCCATCGCCTGGGGCATATTTGCTCTCGTCTTCAGACTATTGGCCGCTATTCCCCTCTTGCTGCCCCTTTTAGCCCTCGCCTACGCTCTATGGTTCGGCCTGAACGAGCTCCTGGAATTCAGCCCCATACGACTAAGCCTGGCGTGGCAGGTGCCATCATCCTGGGTCAAGCATCGTCCCGCGCCCGTTCAGGCGCTCATCTGGGGTACCTCGCTTGGCCCTGGCCTGATCACACGCAACCCCTACGCCGGCATCTGGCTGCTCCCATTCTTGATCGTCCTGGGCCGCGACCCCGTCATGACCCTTATCACCGGTCTCCTGGTAGGAGCCGTACATGGTGGAGCGCGTGCCATCGGTGTCCTGCGCAATCGCAGCTGTATGCGCGACGACATCGACGCCTACCTCAAGATCATGGGTCAGCAGCAGCGCTGGCAGTACCTCGATGGTCTTGCCCTCCTGCTCGCCGCCGGTGCCCTCGGCGCCTATGCCATCTTTTTGCTGGGCGGCCATCTCTAGATCGCCCTATTCCCTTATACGCCAGTGGATCACCTGGCATCTGATCGAACATAACCTGCATCATGGTGGTGAAATCTCTCTCACCCTGGGCATGTACAGTCTGGAAGCGCCTGATCTTTAACCAAAAGGCCGCTCACAGCATCGATCTCATCACAGATCGATACTGTAACTCTGCTCCCCCACTACAACCTGCAACAAAAACACAATTTGCAACGACTTCAGGCCCGCCGGTTCCGCGTAGGCGACTCTCCCACCCACTCCCTGCGCCCCGGCTTTAAACGTCTTGGGCAGCGTATTATCAATCGGTGGCCGGTTCGCGCCATTAACGTACAGCCGGATGTAGTCATAACCGTAGCCGGGCGATATCGCTGTGCCGTTGTTGTTATCCACCGTGAAGTTGAGCACATAGAACTGCTGCCCCGCTTTGCTCTCGCTGCCGCCATACGAGTAGCGCACATCCACGCTTTGCAGGTGATACGTCAGGATCGACCCCTCAAAGTTGTAAGCAATCGTCAGCGATTGCGGAGATACCTTCACCGCGTATTGATTCGCATTAAACTTGCCGCTGAAAGGTATCGTCACCAGCGTTTCACCAAGCGCCGCGGAGCCAAGTTGCAGCTTTAGCGTGCTCAATTGTGTATTTTGCGCCACCGGAAAATCGATCCAGCCCGTTTCACTTTTGCCCGGCTGGGGACCCGTCGAAAGCCTCACATTGCTGGGAGCAATCGGCGCAATCTTTGGCGCAATTAAACGCGCTATATCATAATAGATCACTGCCACCGCGTAGGTATTCGGATTCGTCACCCGCATATTCAAACGTACCGCCGCGGGCCCGGCATGAATAGGATCGTCGGCGAAAGCCGTCGCGTATTGCGCGTTCAAAACCGTGAAATTCAGGTCCGCGTAAGGAAGCGCGCGCTGCACCTGGAGCGTAGTAACAGGGGGCGACGCAGTATTGGAGTTCGTATTGATCTGTAATCCCCTGAGCCAGTTCCATGTCACAAGGCTTGCCACCGTCAGCAGCAGCAGTCCCACGATCAGTATCATCCCTAGCCAGGGCTTTAACCGTGCCGCATGCTTTGTTTGCGGTGTGCGAGCACGCGCTGCCTGAGATGCCGCTTTTTGCAGTTGCTCCACCGGGGAGGCAGATGGAACCTTTCTCGCCATACGTTATAGTCCTCTTTTTATGAAATAGTCTCTCTGCTTTCTCTATTGTAGCAAGCTTTGCCAATTCTTGACACCCCTTTAAGCACGTGTTAGCATGGATTCAGGCTAACAGGCATATCTCCCCAAATCAGAGAGACATGCGCGTTGGGAATGGTAGGGCCAGATTGATCGCGCGCTCAGGCGCGGTTCGCCATAAACTCTACCACTACATTCCTCACTATTTATGACTATTAAAAAGGAGCTTTTGTCTCAATGAAGATTCATGAATACCAGGCCAAAGACATCCTGGCGCGCTACGGCGTTCCCATCCAGCCTGGGCGCGTAGCATACACGCCGGAAGAGGCAGAACAGATCGCCCGCGAGTTGGGCGGGCCGGTCGTCATTAAAGCCCAGGTCTATGTGGGTGGCCGCGGCAAAGCAGGTGGCATTCAATTCGGCGATACCCCTGAAGAGGCACGCGCCGCCGCCGCCAGAGTATTAGGCATGAATATCAAAGGGCTGGCCGTCGAAAAGGTCCTCGTCGTTTCCAAACTCGATATCGCCGAAGAATACTATCTCGGTATCATTCTTGACCGCAAGTCGCAGGCTCCCGTCGTCATGGTTTCAAAAGCGGGCGGTATCGACATCGAGGAAGTAGCCGCGACAACCCCGGAGAAGATCATCCAGCAACCTATCGATATGCGCTGGGGACTGCGCCCATTCGAGGCGCGCGATATCCTGGCGCGCGCTGGATTGCCGCACAACGTCATCCCCAAAGGCGGAGCAATCCTGACCGCCCTTGCCAGAGCCTTTATCGAGAGCGACGCCAGCCTGGCCGAAATCAACCCGCTCGCTCTGACAACTGATGGGCAGGTGCAGGCCGCCGATGCCAAGATTCTCATCGATGATAACGGCCTCTTCCGCCAGAAGGAGTATGCCGCCTGGGCCGAGCCGGAGGAGTCTAACCCCCTGGAATACGAGGCCAAGCAGGAGGGCCTGACCTACGTCAAACTGGATGGTGATGTCGGTATCATCGGCAACGGCGCCGGCCTGGTCATGACCACCCTCGACATGGTAGCGCGCGTCGGTGGCAGGCCCGCCAATTTCCTCGATATCGGCGGCGGCGCCAAGGCCGAAGTGATGCGCAAGGCTCTGACGTTCGTAGCCCGCGACCCCCAGGTCAGGGGCATCCTGGTCAACATCTTCGGGGGCATCACCCGCGGCGAAGAGGTTGCCAGGGGCGTCATCATGGCCCAGTCCGAACTGCCCAAGGGTATGCCCATCGTCGTCCGTCTGTCGGGCACCGGTGCTGAAGAGGGTAAGGCCATGCTCAAGGATGCCGGACTCGATTGGGGTAAAGATATGCGCGAGGCCGCCGAGAAGATCGTCGCCGCCATCCGTGAGAGAGAATAATGTAGGGGCCGATTGATCGCGCCCAGCGCCGATTCATCGGCCCTTGGAGGAGCAATAAATGAGTATTTTACTTGACGATACAACACGTGTGATTGTGCAGGGCATTACCGGCCGCGAAGGTCAATTTCATACCCATAACATGCGAGCCGCCGGTACGAAAGTCGTCGGCGGTGTCACGCCCGGCAAAGGCGGAGAAACCGTTGAGGGCCTGCCCGTCTTCGATACTGTGAACGAGGCCAGAGCCGCGACAGGAGCCAATGCATCGTGCATTTTTGTGCCCGGTCCCTTCGCCGCCGATGCCATCATGGAAGCGGCCAGCGCCGGTATAGAATTGATCGTCTGCATCAGCGAATGGATTCCCGTCATCGATATGACGCGCGCCATCCTGGTCGTGCGCGAACATGGAGCGCGCCTGATCGGTCCGAACTGCCCCGGAATGTGTACGCCCGGCTCTGGCAAGATCGGCATCATTCCTTACCAGATTTTTACTCCCGGCCCCGTCGGCTTCATCTCCCGCTCCGGCACACTGACCTACGAGGTCGTAGCCTTACTGACAGAGGCCGGTATCGGGCAATCCACCTGCATTGGCATCGGCGGTGACCCCATCATCGGCTCGACCTTCATCGATTACCTGAAGCTGTTCGAGGCCGATCCAGGCACAAAGGCCGTCGTCATGTGCGGTGAAATAGGCGGAAGCGATGAGGAAGATGCCGCCGAATATATTAAAACCATGACCAAACCCGTCGTCGCCTTCATTTCCGGGCGCACAGCACCTCCTGGAAAGCGCATGGGCCACGCCGGAGCGATCATCTCGGGCAACACCGGAACTGCCCAGGGCAAGGTCGCCGCGCTCAAAGCCGCGAACGTGCCCGTCGCCGATACCATCTTCGATATTCCTGGGCTGGTCAAAGAAGCACTGGCAAGAGTATAATACGTATCGACTACACCATCGACGCCACCAGGCATTACATCCGGTGGCGTCGATGGTGTAGTCGATACGTATTATATCTATGTGCTCCAAAGGAAAACATATGGCTACCGCGCTCATCTACGATCCAATTTTTTTAGAGCATATCACTCCGCGTAACCACCCGGAGCAACCCCAGCGCTTGCAAGCGGCTATGCAGGTGCTGGAAATGCTCGGCTGGTTACAGCGCGAGGGACTGGTGCAATTAAAACCGCGAGCTGCTACTGAAGATGAACTGGCCACGGTGCATGACCGCGAATACATTCAAGAAGTAAAGAAGGCCGCCCTTGCTGCCGCCAGGGAAGAAGCTGCCGGTGGGCGCAAAACAAGGTTCTTTGCCACCGATACCTACGTTTCCGCCAGATCATACGAGGCCGCTATCAGAGCCGCCGGCGCACCACTGACCGCCATCGATGCGATTATGAACGGTGAGGTGGAGAATGCCTACTGCCTGGTACGTCCACCCGGCCATCACGCCGTCCGCGAATCCGCCATGGGCTTCTGCCTGTTCAATAACGTAGCCGTTGCCGCGCGCTACGCGATTGACCATTATGGTCTCGAACGTATCATGATCATCGATTATGACGTGCATCACGGCAACGGCACGCAGGAAATGTTCTATGACGATCCTCGCGTGCTGTACTTTTCCGTACACCGCGCTCCATTCTATCCTGGAACGGGTCTCTCAGACGAAACGGGTGAGGGAGCGGGCCTGGGCACAACCATCAACGTGCCTCTACCCGCTATGACCGGCTACGAAACCTACGAACCGGTCTTTCGCCAGGTCATGGCCGCCGCCGCCGACCGCTATAATCCGCAATTGATGCTGGTATCGGCCGGCTTTGACGCGCATTGGGCCGATCCACTGGGCGGCATGAACCTTTCCACGGCCGGTTTCTCAAAGCTGATGGCGATTATTATCGAAGAGGCGAAATTCCTCTGCAATGGACGGCTGGTGCTCGTTCAGGAAGGCGGCTACAATATCGATGCTATGGCAAGCTGTGTCGCAACCTGCATCAATATGCTGCTTGGTGACGATGCCGCCGTCGATAGCCTCGGCAAGGCGAAAGATACGGCATATCGCCTCAATACCGATGTGCTGATCGCCGAGCTGCGCCGTATCCACCATCTGAAAGGCTACCGCCTGCGCAACGCGCCCAAACCTGATATCGAACGCCTGCGACGTGAGATAAAAGGTCCAGATGCTTAGGAGGAAGCATGCCTCGCGGTGCTGAACATGTGCGTATGCTCACAACTGATGACCTTCCCTTGATAACGCGCCTGCTCAATACCTCTGAGTATGTGTACCAGCGTTTTACGCTGGATGAGCTTCCCGGCCTGCTCAAGCATTATCCGGCGGTTGGCGTGTTCAACGGCACATCTCTGAGCAGTTTTATCCTGTCGCAAACGGTCAATCCTCCCTCCGCCTGGCTGGCCGGTTTTGGCGTAAGCTGGACGGAGAGCCGTTCCTATATGAAGCATCTCGATATCCTCATCGACCACCTGGCGCGCCCACTGGTCAATCGCGGCGTGCGCTACCTGCACTACTCCGGCAACGACCTGCAGAATGATTGGCTGCGCGACGTGTTGTTGCCGCGCGGCTTCCGACCCTATCGCCTGCTATACGCCTACGACAAGTTCGACTTCAGCATCCCCACACCTGGCAACCAGCTTGTCAGGCTGCGTCCGGTCGAGATCGAAGATATACCGGCATTGATGGCAATCGAAGATGCCTGTTTCGAAGATTTCTGGCGCTATGACGCAATCTCATTCACCGATATCATCGCAACGCACCCCTACTTCGTAGTAGCTGAACTGGACGGCAAAATCATCGGCTACCAGTTCAATGCGCTGGATGGCGACTTCGGCTATCTCGTGCGTATCGCCGTGCATCCATCATTGAATGGTCAGGGCATAGGCGCGCGTCTGATGGCCGAAGCCATCCGTTTCTTCAAACAGGCAAAAGTCACCCGTATCATGCTCAACACCCAGGACGACAACACGCACGCGCACCGCCTCTACGAATGGTTCGGATTCGTGCGCATCTCCCAGGTCGGCTTTGTCCTGCGCAAAAATCTGTGATGATACATTTATGCACAGCCAGCCACTCATGTCATGCTGAGCGCGCGAGCCGAAGCCCTGAGCGCAGCGAACGGGGAAGAATCTCAGGCCAGGGATCCTGCGATTCTTCGCGGCGCTCAGAATGACATGACCGATTTTACTGGTGACCAATCACAGCGTCCGGGGCCTCAGAATGACATGACCGATTTTACTGGTGAACAATCTGCATCACACCAAACCGATCAAACACCACGCATCCAGCGGTTCGGTCTTATTCTTCACCGCCAGTGGGGGCAATTTAGTAACCTGCACGTGTTGCCTGACTCTGATAAAAGTGGAATGATTCAGCAGGATATTATTATCGGCGGCATTGTGTTGCAGGCGGGATGCCACATTGACGGCATCTCCGATAGCGGTATAGGTCTGCATATACTCGCGCGAGCCGATGTTGCCCACCATCGCTTCTCCCGTGTTGACCCCGAAGCCGAACGAAATTGGTGTAGACAGCGGTTGAGATCGCTGGTACTCAAGTACGGCAAGCCGCATTTTCCAGGCAGCGCGAACGGCCCGTAGTACATGGTCATCCTGAGTCAGGGGCGCGTTAAAGATGGCCATCAGTTCATCACCCCAGAATCCTGTGATCGTACCACCCTCGTCCCAGATCTCTTTGACCATGATATCAAGATAGTTATTGAGCAGGTTGACCACCTCGCCGGATGCCATGCCCTCGCTCATGCGTGTAAAACCGCGAATATCGGCGGAGATGACCGTTATTTCCTTGATTTCTCCACCCAGGTTCAACGCGCTTGGATCTTCAATCAATCGCTGTACAACATTGGGATGCACGAAGCGACCGAAGATGCGCCGCACTTCTTTGACCCTGGCCTCTGAGCGCTTCAGTTCGGTGCGATCATCGATGACCAGCGCCATACCAATATGGTTCCCATCCGAATCGCGCAAGGAAGAGACGTAGATGCTCAGATTGACCAGGCCACGACCCGTAATTTCGCAATCGACGTTATTAGGCACAATCGTGCCATGATCGTGCTGGACCATGGCATTTTGCAGGTATTCAATGATGCGCGCCTGCGGTAGGACTTGAAATACGTCCCGGTAATGTTTCCCCACTGCTGACAGGGAGTCGATTTGTAGAATCCAGCCCGCCGCTTCATTGAATTTTGTGATAATACCGTTCGAATCGGTGGTGATGACGCCATTTGCGATAGATGCAAAGATGTTGTCCATGTAGCTCTTGTCTTCCTCAACCCTGCGCAGAGCCTGGTTGAGGTCGGCGAAGAGACGCGCATTGTCGATGGCAATGGCAGCTTGATGGCAGAAGGCAAGCATCACATCGCGTTGATTGTTGCTGAACAGGTTGGTTTTCATGCGGCTATCGACATAAACCGCGCCAATACAGTTGCCCCGCACCATCAGTGGCACGCACATAATTGAACGGATGCCATAGGTCATGATGCTCTTTTGCTCTTTCAAGGCATCATCAAGCATGGCATCCGAGGTAATGACGGGCACCTGTGTCCTCACCACGCGCTCGACTGTGCTGCGGCTGATCTGGTACTGGAACGCGCTCTGATCAATAGTACGCTTCTCCTTATCGCGCGCAATCGTAAATTCAAGCTGGTTGGTGGCCGGATTAATCAGTACGAGGAAACCCCGCTCGGCCTTAACAACATCGATGACCTCGTCCATCACCAGCCGCAATACTTTATCAAATTCAAGTGTGGAATTGAGAACGCGCGCGATTTCATAGAGCGTCTCCAGTTCATTACGCTTGCGTTCGAGGTTGCTGATATTTGTAGTGAGCAGTTCGCGCTCTTGCTCAAAATTGCTTCTGACAGAAGGTGGCAGCGACACGGGTTGAACCGGAGATTGTTGCGTGGCACGGTTCAAGCGTTCCTGGAAGGTGAGCAGGACACGCTGCGCGTTTTGATTGAGCCGTCCCAATTCAAGATCGGCAGTACGGCTGATACGCAATGATTCGTTCAGCAGGCGCACGCGTGGATCGCCGCTTTCACCCGCGTAAGTACCCTCGACTGCTACCTCTAGCTTGCGTGTATGCTCGTGCAGCATACGCGAGATGTGCAGAAGTTGCTCCCCCAGCGAGCGCAAGGTACTATTGGTAGTCTCATCGGAATCAGGTATATTCGCCGGTACAGCCACAGCATTCCTCCATGCTTAAATACTATTGTCAGCGGGTGTACTATGTCGCAACACTGTTTTTGCAAGCGGTCAGGAACTCAGGGTATACCCCTTATCCTGTTAGACGCGCACACCCAACAATTATAGCATATGAGGATGTTTTCAGGCAGTGGGAATGATCCTGTTTGATAAAAGGCAGAGGCTTACTCTCCCCAACTGCTGAACTAGCGCCTCACACTCCTTGTTCGTCCAGGTATTTTGTAAACGACATAGGCGTGAAGCCGAAATCCCTCTCGACCGCCTGCAGGTCGGTCGTATTATCAAAAGAAAAAAGTGTCATCGCGGCTGTTGTCAGCGGAGGTTTGGGCAGCACCAACTCCATCACTGCCGAACCGAGGCCCACCAGCGAGGTGGGAGCCGGGGCCTTGATGCGTATCTTATGCATGGCACGCATGAGCGCGTCTATGATCTGCGTGAAAGAGTAATAGGCCGGCCCGCCGATAGTATAAGTTTTGCCGCTGGTGCGCACCGGGTCCTCTAAAACCTTGATAATAACGGTCACGACATCCTCCACATAAATGGGCTGGAACATGACCTTGCCTCCACCGATAAGTGGCACCACCGGCGACGTGCGAATCAAATCGGCCAGGCCCTTGATGAAAGGCGCATCCTTGCCGAACAATACCGAAGGCTGGATAATCGTCCAATCCAGGCCGCTTTCCTTGAGCATCTTTTCCGCCAGGTACCGGCCCTGCATATAGCTCCCCGGCTTAGCAGGCTTCGTACCCAGCCCGCTGATCTCAATCATCCGCCTGACGCCCGCCGCCTTAGCCGCCTGAATCAGGTTAGTTGTGCCCTGCACGTTCGTTGTCTCATACTGGTTGCCGGTAGTTTGTTTGTGGTCGGCAGTAATGAACGCGGCATGCACGATGGTATCTATACCCCGCACCGCTGCCTCTAACGAAGCCGGGTTTGTCGTATCGCCCTGCGCGAATTCCACTTTATCGGCAGGCAATATGCTCGCCGCGCGCCTGCTATCGCGTACAAGGCAGCGCGGCCTTTCGCCCTTTTCGACAAGCCGCGCGACAAGATGCCGCCCAACATAACCGGTTGCGCCCGTAATAAGTATCATACCAGCCTCCTATGCTGCTCCTGATGAATTTTGACAAAATACTCTGGCAACAAGCAGATCAATCGGACCCGCGGCTGTGCCGTAGGGGCCGATTGATCGCGCCCACCGCCGATTCATCGGCCCGCGCCCATTGCCGGACTATTTGGTTAAAACTCATGATGGCCTTTCGTTATTAGTCCCTGAAAACTCTTATAAAAGAGACGCCATGAAGGATAAAAGCAAGTAATCCTGTTCCTGCCACCGCGTGATGACCGGGAATACTATTCTAAAATCTCTGCTACAAGTATAGCGCGTAGTTGGCTAAGATACGAGCGGGTAGAAACATGAATAGAGGGGTGAGTCTGCTCATCCTAAATTAACGTGTTCTTAACCAGAATCACACCAACCCACCATTGCACTTTGTTAACATAGAGCATGGTGTCGATGTCAATCTGCCGGATTTTTGCGAAAAGTATCTTTATGATAAAACGAAAGTCACTGCTATCAAGTGGCAGCCTTTTGCTACTTGCCATACTGCTGGGAACCGTTACGCTGCTCTCGCTTCCACCTGTCACGGCTCATGGGGACAGCAATGGAGATTGGCCCACTTTTATGTATACCGGAGCTCGTACCGGAACCAATCTCTTTGAGACGACGATCACTGCTAAAACCGCCAGTAACCTGCACCTGGCCTGGACATTCAAAACGGGCGGCACGATAGCAGCTTCACCCGTCACCTCCAATGGCGTCCTCTACATCGGCTCCTGGGACGGCTACGAATATGCCCTCAACGCCTCGACCGGTGCTGAACGCTGGAAGCAATTTCTGGGTCTCCAGCCGAAAACGAAGCAATGTATTGCGAAAGGTATTACCTCGACAGCCACTATCGACAACGGTGTCCTCTACGTCGGCGGTGGCGATGGGAATATGTACGCATTGAATACTGCTGATGGATCAATTATCTGGAAAACACTGATCAGTCCCCCACCGTACTATAACTGGTCATCCCCGCTCATCTACAACAATGAACTCTATATCGGACTGGCATCCAACTGTGATTCGCCCGAAGTTCAGGGAAAAGTTCTGGCCCTGAGTACCGTTGACGGTTCAATCATGGCCAGTATTTCCCTGGTTCCAGATGGTCACAAGGGCGCGCCCGTCTGGAGTTCCCCCGCCGTCGATGCCGCTACCAACACCATCTATATCACTACAGGTAACAACCAGGGCAAACACCTCCAGGAGCAGCCCAACGCGGAAGCCTTTGTAGCCCTGGACGACTCTACACTGGCCATCAAGGACCGCTGGCAAATCCCACAATCCCAGCAAAGCACCGATGGTGATTTCGGCGCCACACCAACCCTCTTTGATTACAATGGCAGGCATTACATTGGCGCTCTGAACAAAAATGGCATCTATTATATGCTTGACCGTACAGACCTCGCCGCCGGTCCGTTATGGCAACAGGCCCTATCGAGCAGTTCCGGCAAGGTCAATGGAGATAACATCTCATCCTCCTGCTATAACAATGGCGTGATCTATACCGGTTCTGCCGGAGGTGTGAGCCATAGGCGTCCGTATGGAGGCACTGTCGACGCGTTCGTCGTCACTACAGGCACGTCCCTCTGGTTTTTCCACACCCCCGGCAAAATGCTCTCGCCCGTCACCTGCACCGGCGACCTGGTCATCGATAATCAAGGATCGACTGTAGAAGTCCGTGCTGCGACCAACGGCGCCATCCTGTTCTCATACTCGGTGAAGAAATTGATCTACAGCGCCTCGATCATCTCGAACGGCTTTCTCTATGCCACCTCAACGAATGGCACGGTTTTTGCCTTTACCGTGTGATAGCGATAGGAGGCCGGCCTTCTTAACCCTTTCTCAACCGGAATCACACCGATCCTTCATTGCACCCTGTTATTATTAACTAAAATTATGGGTTTCGATCTGATTGCTGTTGGGAACATGATAGCCTTTTCCCGCGGCTGCACACAAGTCCTGTCCAGAACAAGCATGATGCATATCTCAGGCAATTATTTCATGCCTTATTCGACGAATCATCGTTGCTGACATACATGGCTATTTTTAAGAAAACACCACGCTTTCTTTCAATCCCAAACGGGAGATCGCGAAAGGGCCTGCTTCCTGCCGCTTTTCCATGGGCATGTATGAGTGTACCCCGGTGGTCGCCCGCCGATCACATCCAGGAGAAGCCGACTGTTTTCAAAATGGTCTGCACATGTATTCAACCTGAGCCAATCGCCTCAAAAAGAGAACGGAGTTTCAGGATGAAAAAACCATCCAAGTAGCCAGGTCTACAAGGATGGTTCTCAAGGAGCCGCTATC